>NZ_JBJGYI010000036.1:0-49080 GCF_054049915.1 Geodermatophilus sp. SYSU D00766 | reverse complement strand
GGGGGTGCTGGTGTCGTGGCGCGCCGAGAAGGGAGCGGCCACCGGCGCCGAGTGCCCCACCGGCGGGGCGCGCGGGTGGTGCACGGCCGCGGACGACCACGGCTGGAGCGGATCCCGCCTGTGGACGACGGCCCTCCCGGCCGGGGGCGACCCATGATCACCGGGTGCTGCTGCGACCCACGCTGCCCGAGGGTGTCTTCATCGGGTCCCACGCGATCTCCGAGGGCCGGATCAGCCGGCGGGGACTGGCCGAGGGTCCCTACGCCCGCGTCCTGCACGGGGTCTACGCCGACGTGTCCGTCCCGCGCGACCACCTGCTCCGCTGCCGCGCCGCCGCGCTGCTCATGCCGCCGGGTGCGGCGCTGGGCGGTCGGTCGGCCGCCGCCGTCCTCGGCGCGCCGGCGCCGGGCTGGCGTGACCCCGTGACCGTGGTCCTCCCCGCGCCGCTGAAGTGGCGGGGTCCGGAGGGGGTGCGCGTGCACCGCACCGACGTCGTCCCGGGCGACGTCCGGGACGACGGCTCGGGGCTGCGGTGCACGGCCCCGCTGCGGACCGCCTGGGACGTCGCGGCACTGGAACCGACGGCGGGCGCGGTGTCCGTCCTCGACGCGATGCTGCGCGACGGCCTCGTCACCGCGGACGAGCTGGCCGAGCTGCTCCGCCGGCGCCCCGGACGACGGGGGTCGCGACGGGTCCGCCGGGCGCTCGAGCTGACCGACCCGCGCAGCGAGTCACCGCCGGAGTCCGTGGTGCGGGTCGCCTGCGTGCTGGCCGGGCTCCCCGCGCCGGTCCCGCAGTACGAGGTGGTCGAGGACGGCCGCCGGCTGGCGCGGGTGGACCTGGCGTGGCCCGAGCACCGGGTCGTCGTCGAGTACGAGGGGGAGTACCACTTCGACGGCGTCCAGATCGAGCGGGACGACGCCCGGCTGGCGCGCCTGGTCGCGGCCGGCTGGCTGGTCATCCGCGTGGCGGCGCACGACCTGCGCGCGCTCGACGACGTCGTCGACCGGGTCCGGACGGCCCTCACCCGGCGAGCCGTCCGGTCCTGACCGTGCACTTCCGCGGAAGTGCCTGGGAGGGCCGTGCATTTCCGCGGAAGTGCCCGCACATTGGCCGTGCACTTCCGCGGACGTGCCCGGCCTCGGGTCAGCCGGTGAGCTCGAGGGTCTGCATGGTCTCCGCGCGGACGCGGGCCAGCAGGGCGGGGTCGGAGGACAGGTCGCGCCCGTAGGACGGGATCGCCGCCTCCAGCGCCGCCCGGTTGGCCGCGACCTGCTCGGGGAAGGCCCGCTCGAGCAGGGTGAGCATGGCCGAGACCGCCGTCGACGCGCCGGGGGAGGCACCGAGCAGGCCGGCGATCGAGCCGTCGGCGCCCACGACGAGCTCGGTGCCGAACTGCAGCACGCCCCGGCCGCTGGCCGGGTCGCGCTTGATGACCTGCACCCGCTGACCGGCGGTGATCATGTCCCAGTCGGCCTGCTCGGCCAGCGGGACGAACTCCGTCAGCGTGCGGTGCCGGGCGCCGCGCGACTGCAGCAGCTCGCTGACGAGGTACTTCGTCAGCGCCAGCTCGGTGCGGGCCACGCCCAGCATCGAGCCGAGGTTGTTCGGCTTGACCGACAGCGGCAGGTCGAACACCGAGCCGGACTTGAGGAACTTCGGCGACCAGCCGGCGTAGGGGCCGAAGAGCAGCGAGTACTCGCCGTCGACCAGGCGCAGGTCCAGGTGCGGGACCGACATGGGCGGCGCGCCGACGGCGGCCTGGCCGTAGACCTTGGCCTGGTGCTCGGTCACCAGCTCCGGGGAGCGGGTGCGCAGGAACATGCCGCTGACCGGGAAGCCGCCGAAGCCGCGGATCTCGGGGATGCCGGCCTCCTGCAGCAGCGGCAGCGCGCCACCGCCGGCGCCGACGAACACGAACCGGGTGCGCACCGAGCGCTCCTCGCCGGTCCGCCGGTCGGTGACGGTCACCTTCCACCGGCCGTCACCGAGCCGGTCGAGGCCGGTGACCCGCTGGCCGGTGTGCACCTGCACGCCGCGGTCCTCGGCCTGGGTGAACAGCAGCCGGGTGAGCGAGCCGAAGTTGACGTCGGTGCCGGCGACCGAGCGGGTCGCGGCGACGACCTGCGAGGGGTCGCGGCCGTCCATCACCAGCGGCACCCAGCCGGCCAGCTCCGACGGCGAGTCGGTGTACTCGAGCCCGGTGAACAGCGGCTCGGCCGACAGCGCCGCGTGGCGGGCGCGCATGTAGGCGCGCCCCTCCTCGCCGGTCACGAAGCTCACGTGCGGGACCGGGGAGATGAACTCCTTGGGCGAGCCGGTCAGCCCGGTGCGCACCAGGTGGGACCAGAACTGGCGCGAGACCTGGAACTGCTCGTTGATGGCGCGGGCCTTGGCCGTGCCGACCCGGCCGTCGGGCCCGGCCGGGGTGTAGTTGAGCTCGCAGAGCGCCGCGTGACCGGTGCCGGCGTTGTTCCACGCGTCCGAGCTCTCCCCGGCGACCTCGGGCGCGGACTCGAAGACGGTGATCGTCCGGTCCGGCGCGACGACACCGAGCAGCGACGCCAGCGTCGCGCTCATGATGCCCCCGCCGACGAGGACCACGTCGGGGTCGGTGGCTGAACCGAGGTCGGTGGACACGACTGCCTTCCTGCCGGGGGACGTGCGCCACCTCCGACCATCGGCCGAGAACCGCCCGGACACGTACTCGGCGGGGTGTGAGATCCGCTACTCCGGCGTCCGGTGGCGACCCGCGGGCACCGCTCCGGGCCGGACGACGGCCGCGCGGCGGGCCCGGCGCACCCAGCCGCCGCGGCTACCCTCGCGGGGTCGGCCCCCCACCCCAGGAGCACCCGCTGAACGACCACCCCGAGGACGCCGCCCCCGCGACGCCGGCCCGCCGGCCGCGCACGCGGCTGCTGCTCCTCCTCGCGGCGACGGTGTTCCTCGTCGACCTGGCCAGCAAGCTGCTCGTCGTCGCCACGGTCGAGCGGGGGGAGAACCTCCGCCTGCTCGGGGGACTGGTCTACCTGACCCACGCGCGCAACACCGGCGCCGCGTTCTCCTTCGCCGAGGGCTTCACCGTGGTGTTCACCCTCATCGCCGTCGCGGTGGCGGTGGTGATCGTGCGGACGGCGCGGCGGCTGTTCTCCACCGGCTGGGCGGTGGCGCTGGGCCTGGTGCTCGGCGGCGCGCTCGGCAACCTGGTCGACCGGGTGTTCCGCGACCCCGGCTTCCTGCGCGGCGGCGTCGTCGACTTCGTGTCGGTGTTCGCGCCGAACGGGGAGGTCTACCCGATCTTCAACGTCGCCGACTCGGCGATCGTCTGCGGCGGCGTGCTGGGCGCCTACCTCGCGCTGCGCGGCGTGGAGTTCGACGGCACGCGCGGCCGGGACGACTCCGGCACCGACGCCGTCTCCCGCGGCTGACCCCCGCCACCTGGCACCATGGACCGGTGAGTTCCCCCGGCCTGCACCGCGCGCTGCCGGTGCCCGACGGGCTGGAGGGCCAGCGCGTCGACCAGGGCCTGGCCCGGCTGTTCGGCCTCTCCCGCGCCGTCGCCGCCGACCTCGCCGACGCCGAGCGGGTGTGGGTCGACGGCCGCGTCCGCGGCAAGGGCGACCGGCTCACCGGCGGCAGCTGGCTGGAGGTCGAGCTGCCCCCGCCGCCCGGGGAGCCGCCCGCGCCCGAGCCCGTGCCCGGCCTCACGGTCGTCCACGACGACGACGACGTCGTGGTGGTCGACAAGCCGGTCGGCGTCGCGGCGCACCCGAGCCCCGGCTGGGAGGGCCCGACCGTCGTCGGCGGGCTGGCCGCGGCCGGCTACCGCGTCTCCACCTCCGGGGCGCCGGAGCGGCAGGGCGTCGTCCACCGGCTCGACGCCGCGACGACGGGGCTGATGGTGGTGGCCAAGAGCGAGCGGGCCTACACCGTGCTCAAGGCGGCGTTCAAGGAGCGCACCGTCGACAAGGGCTACCACGCGCTGGTGCAGGGCCACCCCGACCCCTCGCGCGGCACCATCGACGCGCCGATCGACCGCCACCCCCGGCACGACTGGAAGTTCGCCGTCGTCAGCGGCGGGCGGCCCTCGGTCACCCACTACGAGGTCGTCGAGGCGTTCGCGGCCGCGAGCCTGGTCGACGTGCACCTCGAGACCGGGCGCACCCACCAGATCCGGGTGCACTTCTCCGCGCTGCGCCACCCCTGCGTCGGCGACACGACCTACGGCGCCGATCCGACCCTGGCCGCGCGGCTGGGGGTGTCACGGCAGTGGCTGCACGCGGTCCGGCTCGGCTTCGCCCACCCCGCCGACGGCCACTGGGTGGAGTTCACCAGCGGCTACCCCGACGACCTCGCCGGCGCCCTGGCGATCCTGCGCGCCGAGTCCTGACGCCGGGGGCGCCCGCACCGTGACCGACCTGCCCGACTCCCTCGCCGCGTTCGGCCCCGCCGCGCTCTCGGCCGTCGTCGTCGCGGTGTACCTGGTGGTCGGCGAGCCGGTCGTCGGGCAGGTGCTGCACCGCCGCTTCGAGGGCCGGCTGCGCACCGACCCCGCGGCGCGGCGGTCGTTCTACCTGCGGCTGCTGGTCCTCGAGTGGGGCCTGGCGGTGCTCGCCCTGGTCGTCTGGCTGGCCGCGCCCGGGGTCGACGCCGCGGCCGTCGGGCTGGCCTGGCCCACCGGGCTGCCCGGCCCCGTGACCGGCGCGGTGACGGTGCTCGTGCTGGTGATGGCGCTGGCCTCCGTGCGGGCGCTGCGCTCGGGCGCGCTGGCCCGGGCCGTGCCGCCGCGGCCGCCCGCCGCGCCCGCGCAGGGGCGGCACGCCGAGCCTCCGGTGCACGCGACGCTGGCGCTGCTGCCGCGGTCCCCGGCGGAGCGGCGGCTGTTCTCGGTGGTCGGGGTGACCGCCGGCGTGTGCGAGGAGTGGCTCTACCGCGGGTTCTTCCTCGCCGTCGTCGCCGCGATCGCCGGGGGGCTGCCGCAGCTCGCGCTGATCGCCGTCGCCGGGGTCGCCTTCGGCCTGGCACACGCCTACCAGGGGCTGCCGGGGATCGTGCTCACCGGCGCCCTGGGGGCGGTGTTCGCCGCGCTGTACCTGCAGACCGGCTCGCTGCTGCTGCCGGTGCTGCTGCACGCCGCCGTCGACCTGCGCTTCCTGCTGGTCCCCGCCTCCGCACTGCCCGACCCGGTGCCGGGCCCGCTGCCGGGGCGCCGGCCGGCCGGGGGAGCGCCCGCGTGAGCGGCGTGGACGGCCCCACGGCGACGGTGGCGACGGCGGCCGACTGGCCCGAGGTGGTCGCGCTGCGCACCCGGGTGTTCGTCGAGGAGCAGGGCGTGCCGCCGGAGGTCGAGCAGGACGACGCCGACGCCGTCGCCGTGCACGCCGTCGCCCGCGACCCCGCCGGCCGGGTGGTCGCCACCGGGCGGCTGCTGGAGCGCGGCGGGCGCGCCGCGATCGGGCGGATGGCGGTCGAGGCCTCGGCCCGCGGCGGCGGCTACGGCGCCGCGGTGCTCGCCGAGCTGCACCGCCAGGCGCTCGCCCGCGGCCTGACCGAGGTGGAGCTGCACGCGCAGGTGGGCGCCCGCGGCTTCTACGAGCGGGCCGGCTACACCGCCGTCGGCGAGGAGTACGTGGAGGCGGGGATCGTGCACGTGACGATGCGTCGGCCACTGGGGCACGACGCGCCGGGAACGTGACCGGCGCCTCCCGCCGGGCCGAGACACGTCCTGTCAGACCCTCGGCGTAGAACGTCCCCGGTGCGAGGATCGCAGGCACCGGCCCGGGCCCGCGTCGGTGCCCGGCCGGAGCAGTCCCGAGCCCGCACCGCACCGCCGGTCTTCCCCGCCGGTCGCCCGCCGGAGCACCCGACGGCCGGGCCAGCACGACCCGTGAGGAGCGCCGCAGCACCGTGAGCAGCACAGCCGCCGAGAGCACCGACTCGTTCGTGCACCTGCACGTCCACACCGAGTACTCGATGCTCGACGGGGCGGCCAAGCTGCCCGAGGTGACGAGGGCCGCCGCCGAGCAGGGCATGCCGGCGCTGGCGATGACCGACCACGGCAACGTCTTCGGCGCCTACGACTTCTACAAGCAGGCCAACGCGGCCGGCGTGAAGCCGATCATCGGCATGGAGGGCTACTACACGCCCGGCTCGCGCTTCGACCGCGCGCCGTTCGACTTCGGCGACAAGCTGATCGACGAGGAGGGCGACGGCGGGTCCAACCGCGGCAAGGCGGCGTACACGCACATGACGCTGCTGGCCCGCACCACCGAGGGGATGCACAACCTCTTCCGCATCTCCTCGCTGGCCAGCCTCGAGGGCCAGTACCGCAAGCCGCGCTTCGACCGGGACCTGCTCGAGCGCTACGGCGCGGGCCTCATCGCCACCACCGGCTGCCCCTCCGGCGAGGTCAACATGTGGCTGCGCGCGGGCAAGCACGACCGCGCCCGCCAGGCCGCCGCCGACTTCCAGGACATCTTCGGTAAGGAGAACTTCTACGCCGAGCTGATGGACCACGGCCTGTCCATCGAGCAGAAGACCCGCCCGGCGCTGCTGGAGATCGCCAAGGACCTCGGCATCCCGCTGCTGGCCACCAACGACCTCCACTACACGCACAAGGAGGACGCCGAGGCCCACGACGCGCTGCTGTGCATCCAGACCGGGTCCCGGCTCAACGAGCCCAACCGCTTCAAGTTCAACGGCGACGGCTACTACCTCAAGAGCGCCGCGGAGATGCGGGCGCTGTTCACCGGTGACCTGCGCGAGGCCTGCGACAACACGCTGCTCGTCGCCGAACAGTGCGAGGTCACCTTCACCGAGGGCGCCGACCTCATGCCGCGCTTCCCCCTGCCGCCGGGGGAGGACGAGACCTCGTGGTTCGTCAAGGAGGTCGAGCGCGGGCTGCACAAGCGCTGGCCGGGCGGCATCCCCGACCACGTGCGCAAGCAGGCCGACTACGAGGTCGGGATCATCACCCAGATGGGCTTCCCGGGGTACTTCCTCGTGGTCGCCGACTTCATCAACTGGGCCAAGGACAACGGCATCCGCGTCGGCCCCGGCCGCGGCTCGGCGGCCGGCTCGCTGGCCGCCTACGCCATGGGCATCACCGACCTCGACCCGCTGGCGCACGGGCTGATCTTCGAGCGGTTCCTCAACCCCGAGCGCGTCTCCATGCCCGACGTCGACATCGACTTCGACGACCGCCGCCGCGGCGAGGTCATCCAGTACGTCTCGCAGAAGTACGGCGAGGAGCGGGTCAGCCAGATCGTCACCTACGGCACCATCAAGGCCAAGGCCGCGATCAAGGACGCCGCCCGCGTGCTCGACCGCCCCTACTCGGTGGGCGACGAGCTGACCAAGCTGATGCCGCCGGACGTCATGGGCAAGGGCATCCCGCTGTCGGGCGTCTTCGACCCGGCCCACCCGCGCTACAAGGAGGCCGCGGAGTTCCGCGCCCGCTACGAGTCCGACCCGGGCGCGGCCGAGGTGGTCGACCAGGCGCGCAAGCTCGAGGGACTGAAGCGCCAGTGGGGCGTGCACGCCGCCGGCGTCATCATCGGCCGCTACCCGCTGATCGACTCGATCCCGATCATGCGCCGGGAGAACGACGGCGCGATCATCACGCAGTTCGACTACCCGACCTGCGAGACGCTCGGCCTGCTCAAGATGGACTTCCTGGGCCTGCGCAACCTCACGGTCATCGACGACGCGCTGCGCAACATCGTCGCGAACGGCAAGGAGCCGATCGACCTCGACGAGATCAGCAAGGACCTCACCGACAAGGCCACCTACGACCTGCTGGCCCGCGGTGACACCCTCGGCGTCTTCCAGTTCGACGGCGGCCCGATGCGCTCGCTGCTGCGCCTCATGCGGCCGGACAACTTCGAGGACATCTCCGCCGTCGGCGCGCTGTACCGGCCCGGCCCGATGGGCGCCAACTCGCACACCAACTACGCGCTGCGCAAGAACGGCCAGCAGGAGATCACGCCGATCCACCCGGAGCTGGCCGAGCCGCTGGAGGACATCCTCGGCACGACCTACGGCCTGATCGTCTACCAGGAGCAGGTCATGGCGATCGCGCAGAAGGTCGCCGGGTACTCCCTCGGCAAGGCCGACCTGCTGCGCCGCGCGATGGGCAAGAAGAAGAAGTCCGTCCTCGACGCGGAGTTCGTCGGGTTCGAGGCCGGCATGAAGGAGCGCGGCTACTCCGACGCGGCGATCAAGACGCTGTGGGACATCCTCGTCCCGTTCGCCGACTACGCGTTCAACAAGGCCCACTCGGCCGCCTACGGCCTGGTCTCGTACTGGACGGCGTTCCTCAAGGCCAACTACCCGGCCGAGTACATGGCCGGCCTGCTCACCAGCGTCGGCGACGACAAGGACCGCCGGCCGGTCTACCTCGCCGAGTGCCGGCGGATGGGCATCAAGGTGCTCCCGCCCGACGTCAACGAGTCCTCCTGGGACTTCACCGCCGTCGGCACCGACATCCGCTTCGGCCTGGCCTCGGTGCGCAACGTCGGCACCAACGTCGTCGACTCGATCGTCCGGGCGCGCGAGGAGAAGGGCGCGTTCAAGGACTTCGCCGACTTCATGCGCAAGATCGACACGGTCGCCTGCAACAAGAAGGTCATCGAGTCGCTGGCCAAGGCCGGTGCCTTCGACTCCCTGGGCCACTCGCGCCAGGGCATCGCCGCGATCCACGCGCAGGCCGTCGACGCCGCCATGTCGCTCAAGCGCAAAGAGGCCGAGGGCCAGTTCGACCTCTTCGGCAGTTTCGGCGGTGACGACGGCGGCGCCGACGACCCGTTCGGCGGGGCGCTGGACATCGCCGTCCCGACGGCGGACTGGTCGAAGTCCGAGCGGCTGGTGTTCGAGCGCGACATGCTCGGCCTCTACGTCTCCGACCACCCGCTGCACGGCGTCGAGCACGTCCTGGCGGCCAACGCCGACACCCCGATCGCGGAGATCAACTCCGGCGGCGTGGAGGACGGCGCGAACGTCACCATCGCCGGCATCCTCACCGCGGTGGCCCCGCGGACGAACAAGCAGGGTGCGCCCTGGGCCATCGCCACGCTGGAGGACCTCGAGTCCGGCATCGAGGTGCTGTTCTTCCCGAAGACGTGGGCGGAGGTCTCGGAGAAGGTCGTCCGCGACCAGATCGTCGTGGTCAAGGGCCGCATCAGCCGGCGCGACGACCAGCCCTCGCTGTTCGGCTCCGAGGTGACCATCCCGGAGCTCACCGAGGGCCCGCGCGGGCCGGTGCTGGTGTCCATGGCGGCGGCCCGCTGCACCCCGCCGGTGGTCGAGCGGCTGCGCGAGGTGCTGGGCAGCCACCCGGGCACCACCGAGGTCCACCTCAAGCTCGTCAACGGCGGCCGGGAGACCGTGCTGCGCCTCGACCAGGGCCTGCGGGTGCGGCCCAGCACCGCGCTGATGGGTGACATCAAGGCACTGCTTGGACCCACCAGCGTCGCCCTGCTGTGAGCCCCGCGGGCGGCGCCCCCGGCGGCGGGCAGCCCGGCGCCCGGGGTTCACTGGGAGCCGTGAGCACCCCCGCCCCGGTCCCCGACGGCCCGGTCCCCGGCCCGGCGACGATGCCGGCGACGGTGGCCGGCCGCTCGGCGCGGTCGCTGGCGGGGCAGGTCCTGGCCGAGGTGCGCGGCGACCTGCGCGCGGCCACCGCCTGGGGGTGCCTGCTGGCGCTCTGCGGCCTGCCCGCGGGGTTGCTGTGGGTGTGGCTGGCCCCGCGCGCGCGGTTCGAGGTGGTGGAGGGCGGCGCCGTCCCGCTCGGGCGGCCCTCGCCGGAGCTGCTGGTGGCCGTCGACTCCGTGCTGGTCCTGGTGCTCGCCGGGCTCGGCCTGCTGGCCGGCGGGGTCGCGTGGGCGATGCGCCGGCGGCGCGGCGTGGCGGTCCTGGCGGCCACCGGCCTCGGCACCGGCGTCGCGGGGCTGCTGGCCTGGCAGCTGGGGGAGCTGCTCGCGCCCGGCCCCACGGCCGCCGAGCTGTCCGACGTCGGCGCCCGGGTCACCTCGGGCCTGCACCTGTCCTCCCCGCCGGCGCTGGCGGTCGGCCCGTTCGCCGCACTGGCCGTCTACGTCGTCGCCGCGCTGTTCTCCGCCCACGACGACCTCGGCCGCGGTCCCACCGGGGACACCCCGGCCCCCTCGGTCAGTTGAGGCTGACCGGGCCGCTGAACCGGGTCAGCGGCGCCGGCACCGCCCCCACGGTCTCGAGCAGGGTGAGCTCCCGGCGCAGCATCCGGCTCTCGGTGGCCAGCCGCCGCCGGGTGGCCGACTCCGCCAGCAGCGCCTGCCGGTCCTCGGTGGTCAGCAGCGCCGCCGAGGCCACCAGGTAGGACAGCGCCCGCGGGTCGCCGGCCACCGCCTCCAGCAGCGCCGCCGCGCCGGTCGGGTCGTCCCCGGCACCGGTCATGCCGCCGGCCTGCTCCACCTCGTCGGCGTCCAGCCCGGCCTGCAGCCCGGCGACCGCGGTGACGTAGCGGGTGAACAGCCCGCCGACGCCGCGCTCGAGCACGCCCAGCGACCCGCGCGCCACCTCCGCGACGAGGCCCTCGTCCGGCACCCGCCCACCGGTGTCCGGCGCGTCGAGGACCTCCTGCCGGTCCCCGGCGGCCTCCTCGGCGGCCTCCTCCTCGGCGAGCCACTCCACCTCCGCCCGCAGGTAGGGCGGGGCCTCGCGGTCGTCCTCGCCGGGACGGGCGCCCACGACGACGTCGAGCAGCCGGAACCGCTCGCCGCCGACGGCGACGACCGCGAAGGTGCCGTCGGGCCGGGGCCGCACCGCCTGCACCAGCGCCGTGCAGCCGACGTCGAACAGCGCCTCGGCCGGCGCCACCTTCTCGACCTCCCAGCCCTGGCGGATCGCCACCACCCCGAAGCGCCGCTGGCGACCCTCGGGCAGGGCCAGCAGGTCGCGCACGAGCGTCCGGTACCGCGGCTCGAACACCTGCAGGGGGAGCACGATGCCCGGGAACAGCGGCGTCCCGAGCGGGAAGAGCGGGATGAGATCACCCACGCGGCGAGCCTACGGCGGCGGTGACCCCGGGCGCTCCCGGCGCGGTCCACCGCGGTCACTACCCTGGGGGGTCGTCCCTCCCCGCGCCGCACACCCGGAGGCCCTCCCGTGCTCTCCCGCATCGACCTCCGCGGATCCGCGCTCCCCGGGGTCCGCGACCTGGCCGGCCTGCTGCCCCGCGCGGCCACCGACATCGACTCGGTCATGGCCACCGTCCGCCCGCTGTGCGAGGACGTCCGCCTCCGCGGCGCCCAGGCGGTCCGCGAGATCACCGCCCGCCTCGACGGCGTCGACGCCGAGGACTTCACCGTGCCGCCGGAGGCGATCCGGGCGGCGCTCGACGGCCTGGCCCCCGACGTGCGAGCGGCGCTGGAGGAGTCGATCGCGCGGGTGCGGCGGGTGCACGCCGACCAGGCCCGCACCGACGTCACCACCCAGGTCGTCCGCGGCGGCACGGTCACCGAGCGGTGGCTGCCGGTGCGCCGCGTCGGCCTCTACGTCCCCGGCGGCCTCGCGCCGCTGCTGTCGAGCGTGGTGATGAACGTCGTCCCGGCGCAGATCGCCGGCGTCGAGTCGATCGCCGTCGCCTCCCCGCCGCAGCGCGACCACGGCGGCCTGCCCGACCCCGGCGTCCTCGCCGCGTGCGCGCTGCTCGGCGTCACCGAGGTGCACGCCGTCGGCGGCGCGCAGGCCATCGCCGTCTTCGGCTACGGCGCGGGCTCCTGCGAGCCGGTCGACCTGGTCACCGGCCCGGGCAACGTCTACGTCACCGCGGCCAAGCGGCTGCTGCGCGGGCTGATCGGCATCGACTCCGAGGCCGGCCCCACCGAGGTCGCGATCCTCGCCGACGACACCGCCGACCCGGTGCACGTCGCCGCCGACCTGATCAGCCAGGCCGAGCACGACCCGCTGGCCGGCGCGGTGCTGGTCACCACCAGCGAGGCGCTCGCCGACGCCGTCCTGGACCTGGTGCCCGGCCAGGTCGCGGCCACCAAGCACTCCGACCGGATCCTGACCGCGCTCGACGGCAGCCAGTCCGGCGTCGTCCTGGTCGACGACGTCGACGCCGGCCTCGCCGTGGTCGACGCCTATGCGGCCGAGCACCTGGAGATCCAGACCCGGGACGCGCGGTCGGTGGCGATGCGGGTGCGCAACGCCGGCGCGGTGTTCGTCGGTGCCTGGTCGCCGGTGTCGCTCGGCGACTACATCGCCGGCTCCAACCACGTGCTGCCCACCGGCGGCTGCGCCCGGCACAGCAGCGGCCTGTCGGTGCAGTCGTTCCTGCGCGGCGTGCACGTCGTCGAGTACGACGAGCAGGCCCTCGCCGAGGTGGCCGGGCACGTCGACGCGCTCGCCCACGCCGAGGACCTGCCCGCACACGCGGCCGCGGTCCGGGTGCGGCAGCGCTCGTGACGTCGCTGGAGGAGCTCCCGCTGCGGCCGGAGCTGCGCGGCCGCACGCCCTACGGCGCCCCGCAGCTGCAGGTCGCCCACCGGCTCAACACCAACGAGAACCCACACCCGCTGCCGGCCGAGCTGCTGGCCGACCTCGGCGCGGCCCTCGGCTCCGCGGCGCTGCAGCTCAACCGCTACCCCGACCGCGACGCCGTCGCGCTGCGCGCAGACCTCGCCGCCTACCTCAGCCGCGGCGGCGAGCACGTCGACCCCGCGCAGGTGTGGGCGGCCAACGGGTCCAACGAGGTGCTCCAGCAGCTGCTGCAGGCCTTCGGCGGTGCCGGCCGGACCGCGCTGGGCTTCACGCCGTCGTACTCGATGCACCCGATCATCTCCGCGGGCACCGGGACGGCGTGGGTCGACGGGCACCGCCGCGAGGACTTCACCATCGACGCCGCGGCCGCCGCCGCGCAGGTGCGCGAGGTCCGCCCCGACGTCGTGTTCGTCACCAGCCCGAACAACCCCACCGGCACCGCGGTGGCGCTGGAGACCATCGCCGAGCTCTACGACGCCACCGACGGCGTGGTCGTCGTCGACGAGGCCTACGCCGAGTTCGCCCGCACCGGCACGCCCTCGGCGCTGCGCCTGCTGCCCGACCGGCCGCGGCTGGTGGTCAGCCGCACGATGAGCAAGGCGTTCGGCATGGCCGGCCTGCGGCTGGGCTACCTGGCCGCCGACCCCGCCGTCGTCGACGCCGTCCAGCTGGTCCGGCTGCCCTACCACCTGTCGTCCCTGACACAGGCCGCCGCGCGGGCGGCGCTGGCGCACACCGACGCGCTGCTGGCCACCGTCGACGCCGTCAAGGCGCAGCGGGACCGGATCGTCGCGGCGCTGCCGTCACTCGGCCTGACCAGCGTGCCCAGCGACGCCAACTTCGTGCTGTTCGGCCGCTTCGCCGACGCGCCGGCCGCCTGGAAGGCGCTGCTCGAGCACGACGTCCTCGTCCGCGACGTCGGCATCCCCGGCTGGCTGCGGGTCACCGCCGGCACGCCCGCCGAGACCGACGCCTTCCTCACCGCCCTCGGTGGGATCGCCGCCGACCACCGAGCCGCCGACCACCGCCTGGGAGACTGAGCGCCATGACCCGCACCGCACGCGTCGAGCGCGCGACCAGCGAGACCAAGCTCGTCGTCGAGCTCGACCTCGACGGCACCGGGAAGAGCTCGGTCAGCACCGGCGTCGGCTTCTACGACCACATGCTCACCGCGCTGTCCAAGCACAGCGGCATCGACCTGACGGTGCAGGCCGACGGCGACCTGCACATCGACGCCCACCACACCGTCGAGGACGTCGCCATCGCGCTCGGGCAGGCCTTCGGCGAGGCGCTCGGCGACAAGCGGGGCATCACCCGCTACGGCGACGCCACGGTCCCGATGGACGAGGTGCTCGTGCAGGCCGCCGTCGACCTCTCCGGCCGCCCGTACTTCGTGCACGACGAGCCCGAGACCATGACGCCGCTGATCGGGCCGGACTACCCGACGTCGCTGACGAAGCACGTGCTTGAGTCGTTCGCCTTCAACGCGCGGATCACGCTGCACGTGCGGGTCCTCTACGGCGGCCGCGACGCCCACCACATCGTCGAGGGCCAGTTCAAGGCGCTGGCCCGCGCGCTGCGCACCGCGATCGCGATCGACCCGCGGGTGTCCGACGTGCCCTCGACCAAGGGCGCGCTGTAGGTGACCTCGGGCGTCGTCCTCGTCGTCTTCGGCGGGTTCCTGCTGGGCGGGGCGTGGAGCATCTGGAAGGCCGACCACGACACCAAGGGCCGCACCGGCCCGCAGGTGGTCTTCGCCGTCATCCTGCTGCTGGCGGCGGTGCTGGCGACGGCCGCGGGCGTCCTGCGGCTGATCTGACCGAGGACCGGCTGCTCGGGCTGGTGCTCGCCGACCCGATCGTGGCGGTGGTGCTCGAGCGGGCGCCGTCCCTCGGGGTGGGGGACTGACGAAGGACCCCCGTACCCCCCAGCCCTCGCAGGCTCGGGCGGGCCCCTGCACGGGGGCCGCGCCGGCATCCGCGACGCCGACCCGGGTGTGCGCACCCCACGGCCTCGAGGACCTGCTCGACCTGGTCGTGCGGCCCGACCCGGCCGGCCCCGCAGCCCGGGACGTCCACGAGGCGAAGGCCGCCCGGTGGCAGGCGGTGTGGCCCGAGCTCACCGTGCTGTCGTGGGAACACGGCCGGCCCTCCCCGCGCTGCTCGGTACCGTGGCAGACGTGAAGAAGGTGGTCGTCCTCGACTACGGCTCGGGCAACCTGCGGTCGGCCGAGCGGGCGCTGTCCCGCGTCGGCGCCGACGTCACGGTGACCGCCGACCAGCGGGCCGCGCTCGACGCCGACGGCCTCGTCGTCCCCGGGGTCGGCGCCTTCGCGCACTGCATGCAGGAGCTGCGCGCCGTCGACGGGCCGCGGACCATCGGCCGCCGGCTGGCCGGCGGGCGCCCGGTGCTGGGCATCTGCGTGGGCATGCAGGTCCTCTTCGAGCACGGCGTCGAGCACGGCCACGACGCCGAGGGCTGCGGCGAGTGGCCCGGCACCGTGGAGCAGCTGAAGGCGCCGGTGCTGCCGCACATGGGCTGGAACACCGTCGAGGTGCCCGGCGACACCGTGCTGTTCGACGGGCTCGCCGACGAGCGCTTCTACTTCGTGCACTCCTACGGCGTCCGCGAGTTCACCCTCGGCCAGGACGGCCGCCCGGGGCCGCTCGCCCCGCCGAAGGTGACCTGGGCCGAGCACGGCGACCGCTTCGTCGCCGGCGTGGAGAACGGCGCGCTGTCGGCCACCCAGTTCCACCCCGAGAAGAGCGGCGACGCCGGCGCCCAGCTGCTCACCAACTGGCTGGCGACCCTCTGAGTCACTGCAGGGGGACCGGCGGCTGCGCCCACCACGGCGCGTCGACGACCTCCACCCGCGCCACCCACTTGACCCACCAGTAGCCACGCCGGCCCGGGGCGACCAGCCGCACGGGCGCGCCGTGCCCGGCCGAGAGCGGCCGGCCGGCGCAGTGCGTGGCCAGCAGCAGCGAGCCGGCGTCGGCCAGCGGCAGCCGCCGCCGGTAGCCGGTCACGCTGACGACGTCGACGCTGCCGCCGTCGGGCAGGTCCAGGCCGGTCAGCAGCCGGTCCAGCCGCACCCCGCGCCACTCCTGCTCGGCGTACCAGCCGCCGGTGCAGTCGAGGACGGCGGTGAGGGTGTCGCCGCGGTCGAGATCGCCGGCCCGCAGCCGCACCGTGCGGCCGCTGGCGACCAGCGCGAGCGCGCCGCCGTCGTCGTCCGGCACGGTGTCGGTGAACCACTGGGTGACCGGCATCGCCGCCGGGTCGCCGCTGCCGCGCTCGTGCGAGCCGGTGGCCGCCCGCCGGCCGCCGGGCGCCCCGGTCAGCCGCAGGCCGCCCTCCACCACGGCCCACAGGGCCAGCGCGCCGGCCGCCAGGCCGCCGGCCTGCAGCAGCGCCCGCCGGGAGGCGTCGCCGCGCCGCGGCCGCTGCCGGCTGCCGACGGCGTGCAGCACCACCAGCAGTCCGGTGCCGACGCCCGCGGCCACGTGCACCTGCAGGACGCCCACCCCGGCCACCGAGGTGCCCGCCACGCTGTGCAGGACGCCGGTGCCCACGGTCAGTGCCAGGAGCACGGCCAGTGCCCAGGCGACGGCGGGGTCGCGGCGGCCGCGGGTCCGGCGCCTCGCGCGCTGGACGACGACGGTCTTCCACGGCACGAGCAGCAGCAGGCCCAGGCCCGCGGCCCCGTGCGCGGCGGCGACCAGGCGGGCCGGCAGCGGCGTGCCGATCCCGAAGGCCAGCAGCCCGGTGACCCCCGCGACGGTCAGCAGCGCCAGCAGGCCGAGGTTGGTGCGGCGCCCGGCGCGGCGGGGGAGCGCACCGGCCGGCATGCCCGGAGTGTCCTCCCCTCGCCCCTGCGGTGACCCGGTCGCAGCCGACGCTGCGGTTGCGGAGCGACGACCGACCTCGCCAGCCCCGCGCAGGATCTGTGGACAACGCCCTGACCTGCGGATACGTCTCGCGCGGTGGCTGCCGGTCGGCTACGATCGAACACGTGTACGAAATGGTGGGACAGGTGGCCGACGGGACGTTCCGGTCCCGCGGCTGCTTTGCCGACGACGGCTCGCCGGTGTCCCGCGAGGAGTTGTTCGCCGCGATCGGCCCGCTGCCCTCCACCGACGAGTTCATGGCCGCCGCGTGCCCGCTGGGCAGTCCCGAGCGGGCGGCGCTGCCCGATCGCTGGGTCGTGCGGCTGATCCAGCTCGCCGAGCGCCGCGCGGCCGCGCTGGCCGCGGAACGGGCCGAGCTGGTCGGTGTCCTGGCCACGCAGCGCCCGGCCGAGGGCGCCGTGCCCGAGGGCTCCGTGCCCGAGGACGCCGTGCCCGAGGTGATGGACGTCAGCGAGTGGCTGCCCTGCGAGCTCGGCCTGGTGCACCCCTACGGCGAGCGCCGGGTCGCCCGCCTGGTCCGGACGTCGCTGGCGCTCACCCGGCGGTTCCCGGCCACCCTCGAGGCGCTTCGCCGCGGCGAGATCGACGAGGAGCGCGCCGAGGCGGTCGTCGACCTGCTCGAGCCGCTGGACCAGGCGCTGGCCGCCCGGGTGGAGTCCGACGTGCTGCCGGGCGCGGCCGGACAGACGCCCGCCCGGCTCCGCGCCGCCCTGCGCCGGCGGATCGACCGGCTGGACGCTCACGCCCGCGAGCGGCGGCACCGGCGGGCCCGGGCGGCCGCCGACGTCCGCTGGTGGCCGACCGAGGACGGCATGGCGCGGCTGGTGGCCGACCTGCCGCTGGCCGAGGCCGCGGCGTGCGGGACGGCGATCGACGCCTGGGCGCGCCAGGTCCGCGACGGTGGCGACGACCGGCCGATCGGGCAGTTGCGCAGCGAGGTGTTCCGCGACCTCGTGCTGCGGCCCTGGGCCCGGCGTCCGGCGATCGGCGTGACGCTCGTCGTGCACGCGACCCTGTCCGCGCTGGGCGGCGGGGACGAGCCGGCCGAGGTCGACGGGCACCCGGTCAGCGCCGCGCAGTGCCGGGCGCTGCTCGCCGAGGTCGGTGCGCTGGGACTGGAACGCCCGGACGGCGGCACGCTGGAGTTCGCCGTCCACGACCGGGCCGGTGACCTGGTCGCCGTGGGCACCCGTCGGGCGGTGGAGCGGGGCGCCCGCGGTCACGGGTTGCGCCGGCCGCCGGACACCCCGCACTACCGTCCCCGCGCCGGCCACCGCCGGTTCGTGGCGGTCCGCGACCGCCGGTGCCGCCATCCGCACTGCAACCGGCGGGTCGGCCGCACCGACCTCGACCACTGCACCCCCTGGCCGGCCGGCGCCACGGGCTGCGACAACCTGTGCTGCCTCTGCCGCCGGCACCACCGGCTGAAGACCCACGCCCCCGGCTGGCGCTTCCGGCTGCTGCCCGGCGGCCGGCTCGAGGTGACCACGCCCTCGGGCGTCACCCGGGTCACCGATCCGCCGCGGGTCGTCGACGCGCCACCGGTCCGGGCCGGCGCCCCTCCCGGTGGGACCGCGGGTGCCGATCCGCCGACCGCGGGCTGCCCGTTCTGAGCGGCGACCGGCCGCACCGGGGCTCGGTCCCGGCCTCGCCACCGGCCCACCGGGTGGCAGCCCCCGCGGGGGGTGACCGGGGTCAGCTGCGCAGGTAGGACGCCCCGTTGACGTCGACGATCGTGCCGGTGCTGAACCGTGCCTCGGGCGAGGCCAGCCACAGGACCGCCGCGGCCACCTCCTCCGGCCGCGCCACCCGCCCGAACGGCGACTGCGCGCGCACGGCGTCCCCGCCGGGGCCGTCGAGCACCTCCCGCGCCATCTCCGTCTGCACGAAGCCCGGCGCCACGGCGGTCACCGAGATGCCCAGCGGCGCCAGCGCCAGCGCCATCGACTGCGCGAAGGCGTTGAGGCCGGCTTTCGAGGCGCCGTAGGCCGGGTTGTCCGGCTCCCCGCGGAACGCGCCGCGGCTCGACACGTTGACCACCGCGCCACCGCCGGCGGCCCGCAGGTGCGGCACCGCGCGGAAGGTGGCGTGGGCCGCGCCCACCAGGTTCACCGCCAGCGTCTGCTCCCACACCCGCTGCCACTCGTCGTAGGAGGAGCGCAGCGGCGGGGAGGCCACGAACACCCCGGCGTTGTTGACCAGCACGTCGAGCCCGCCGAGGGCGTCGGCGGCGGCGTCGACCATCGCGCCCACCGACCCGGCGTCGGCCATGTCGGCCTGCACCAGCACGTGCCCGGACCCGGGCAGCTCGGCCAGCACGGCCTCGGCTCGCTCGCGGGAGGCGCCCCAGTGCACGGCCACCCGGTAGCCGCGGGCGGCGAAGGCCCGGGCGATCGCCCGCCCGATGCCGCGGGAGCCACCGGTCACCAGCACCGCACGCGAGGAGGTCACGGGCCGGGAGTCAACCAGCGCCCGCGGTGCACGACCTCGTCGAGGCCCCGCCGGCCGCGCCGCAGCGACGGCGAGCGCCGGTCGTCGCTCCCCGGGTACCCGACCGACACCACCGCGACCGGCCGGTGGGTGGCCGGGACGCCGAACGCCGCCCGGAAGGCCCCGACCCGCTCGGCCGGGACGCCGAACAGGCAGGCGCCGAGGCTCTCGTCGACGGCGGTCAGCAGGACCATCAGCGCGGCCATCCCGGCGTCGACGTCCCAGTACGGCACCGGCCAGCGGGTCTCGTCGCGGTCGGTCCAGCCCTTGTCCGGCTCGGCGTAGCGGTCGAGGTAGGCCTGCTTGGACGACAGCGGCACGATCAGCAGCGGCGCCCGCCGCATCCGCGTCAGCCACCCGTCGGGCGCGCCCTCGGAGGCGGTCACCGACCAGAACAGCTCCCGGTCGGCCGCCGACTCGAGCACCAGGAACGCCCAGCCCTGCGTGAACCCCGCCGACGGCGCCCGGGTCGCGTGCTCGAGCAGCCGCTCTCGCACCTCCGGCGGCACCGGCCGGTCGGGGTCGTAGTCGCGCACCATGCGGCGCCTGCGGACGACGTCGGCGAACTCCACGCCCGCCAGCCTGCCGTGGGCGAGGCAGCTCACGGTGGGCCGGTCCCTACGCTGGACGCCGTGCCGACCCTCCAGTTGCTCCCCGCCGTCGACGTCGCCGACGGCCAGGCCGTCCGGCTCGTGCAGGGGGAGGCCGGCAGCGAGACCTCCTACGGCGACCCGCTCGACGCCGCACTGCAGTGGCAGCGCGACGGCGCCGAGTGGGTGCACCTGGTCGACCTCGACGCCGCCTTCGGCCGCGGCAGCAACCGCGAGCTGCTCGCCCGCGTCGTCGGCGCCCTCGACGTCGACGTCGAGCTCTCCGGCGGCATCCGCGACGACGAGTCGCTGGCCGCCGCCCTGGCCACCGGCTGCCGCCGGGTCAACCTCGGCACCGCCGCGCTGGAGTCGCCCGAGTGGTGCGCCCGCGCCATCGCCGAGCACGGCGACCGCATCGCCGTCGGCCTCGACGTGCGGGGCACCCGGCTGGCCGCCCGCGGCTGGACCCGCGAGGGCGGCGAGCTGTTCGAGACCCTCGCCCGCCTCGACGCCGAGGGCTGCGCCCGCTACGTCGTCACCGACATCACCAAGGACGGCACGCTGCGCGGCCCCAACCTCGACCTGCTGCGCGACGTCTGCGCCGCCACCCCGAAGCCGGTGGTCGCCTCCGGGGGGGTCAGCTCGCTCGACGACGTCCGGGCACTGGCCGGGCTGACCGCGGTGGGCGTCGAGGGCGCCATCGTCGGCAAGGCCCTCTACGCCGGCGCCTTCACGCTCCCCGAGGCGCTCGCGGTCACCCGGGAGGCCGCGGCGTGACCGCGCAGCGCATCGGCTCCGGCGGGCCGTGGGAGGAGCTCGTCGGCTACAGCCGGGTCGTCGTCGTGGGGGACCAGGCCTGGGTCAGCGGCTGCACCGCCACCGTCGACGGCGTCGTCGTGCACCCCGGCGACGTCGGCGCCCAGGCGCGGGTCGCGCTCGGGGTGCTCGTCGACGCGCTGGCCAGCGCCGGGCTGACCCCCGCCGACGTCGTCCGCACCCGCGTGTACGTCACCGACACCTCCCGCTGGGAGGAGGTCGCACGCGAGCACGGCGAGGTCTTCCGCGCCGTCCGGCCGGCCAGCGCGATGATCGGCGTGGCCTCGCTGCTGCACCCGGACATGCTGGTCGAGTTCGAGGCCGACGCGGTGCGGGGAGCGGGGTCGTGAGCCTCGCCGTGCGGGTCATCCCGTGCCTGGACGTCGACGCCGGCCGGGTGGTCAAGGGCGTCAACTTCGTCGACCTGCGCGATGCCGGCGACCCGGTCGAGATGGCCCGCGTCTACGACGCCGAGGGCGCCGACGAGCTCACCTTCCTCGACATCACCGCCAGCTCCGGGGACCGCGAGACCACCTACGACGTCGTCCGCCGCACCGCCGAGAGCGTGTTCATCCCGCTGACCGTCGGCGGCGGGGTGCGCAGCCCCGACGACGTCGACCGGCTGCTGCGGGCCGGCGCGGACAAGGTCGCCGTCAACACCGCCGCCGTCGCCCGGCCGGAGCTCATCGGCGAGATCGCCGACCGCTTCGGCAACCAGGTGCTGGTGCTCTCCCTCGACGCCCGCCGGGTCCGCGACGGCGCCGTCACCGACTCGGGCTTCGAGATCACCACGCACGGCGGGCGGCGCGGCACCGGCCGCGACGCCGTCGAGTGGGTGGTGCAGGCCGCGGAGCTGGGCGTCGGCGAGGTGCTGCTCAACTCGATGGACGCCGACGGCACCCGCGCCGGCTTCGACACCGAGCTGATCCGCGCGGTCCGCCGCGAGGTGTCGGTGCCGGTCATCGCCAGCGGCGGCGCCGGCGCGGTCGAGCACTTCCCGCCCGCCGTCGAGGCCGGCGCCGACGCGGTGCTCGCCGCGAGCGTCTTCCACTTCGGCACGCTGCGGATCGGCGACGTCAAGCAGGCGCTGGCCGGTGCGGGCGTGCCGGTGCGGACGGCCGCGGACACGCCCCTGCGCTGACGGCCGGGCTGGATCTGCGTGCACTTCCGCGGAAGTGCACGGACGATCCGTGCACGTCCGCGAAAGTGCGCGCCCTCAGGCGGCGGGGGCGCCGCCCCGGACGGCGACCCGGGCGACGCCGCGCCGGCCGGTGGCCCACAGCAGCACCTCCAGCGGCTCGCCCTCGACGGTGGCGACGTCGCCGCCCCCGCGGATCCGCCTGCCCGGGCCGGGGACGTCGCTGCGCTGCAGCACGAGCCCGCCGGGGTACCGCGGCGCGACCGTGCGGGCGAACAGCTGCGCGGCGCCCCACAGCCGGTCGGCGTCGGCCAGCGGCAGCGCCCGCGGCTCCCAGTCCGGCTGGGCGCGCCGCACGTCCTCGTGGTGGATCGCGAACTCGGCGGTGTCGGTCAGCGCCGCCACCGGCGCCCAGCCCGCCGGCAGCCACGGCGGCGGGCCCTGCCGGACGCGGGCCACCACCTGCTCGTAGGGCGTCGAGGTGCGCAGCCGCTCCTCCAGCCGCGCGGAGTACGCGTGCGCCCGCCCGCCCACCGGGGTGCGCTCCAGCGCGTAGCCCGGCAGCGCGTCGGGTCGCCGGTCGCGGGTGACCAGGTGCGCCGCCAGGTGCGCCGTCGTCCACCCCTCGCAGCAGGTCGGGGCGTCGGGCCCCAGGTCGGCGAGCAGGTCGGCGAGGGCCGCGCGCTCGCGCGCGGCGAACGGGCGGGAAGCATCGGTCACGGCGGCGGGTTACCGACGGTGCGCTCCCCGGAAACGCGGCGGCCCCCGTGGCACCGATCGGTTAGCGTGACTAAGTACGCGCGGCACGCTGCCGCGACCCGATCCCGAGGAGACCCGTGCCCCCCGCTCGAGACGCCGTCGTCCGGCGGGGACTGCGCCACGTCGGCCGCGCGATCGCCGAGCAGCCGGGGATGTTCACCCTCGCCGTCCTGGCCAGCGGCCTCTACGGCGCGATGACGGTGCTGTCGGCCTTCGTGATCGGCGAGCTCACCGACCGGGTGGTGCTGCCGGCCTTCGACCAGGGCGACACCACCGCCGGGGCCCTGACCCTCGCCGTCGCGGTCGTGCTCGGCGTGGCGCTGCTGAAGATCCTCGGCATCCTCGGCCGGCGGCTGTTCGCCGGGATCATGGCCTACCGGCTGCAGGCCGACTACCGCCGCCGGGTCACCGCCCAGTACCTGCGGCTGCCGCTGTCGTGGCACCAGCGCCACCCCACCGGCCAGCTGCTGTCCAACGCCAACTCCGACGTCGAGGCCGCCTGGTTCTTCGTCTCGCCGCTGCCCTTCGCGTGCGGCGCGCTGATCATGATCGGGATCACCGTGGGCGCGCTGGTGGCCACCGACCCGGTGCTCGCGCTGGTCGGCCTGGTCGTCTTCCCGCTGGTCTTCGCCGTCAACGTCGTCTACTCGCAGGTGATGAGCCCGCGCATGCGGCGGGCCCAGCAGCTGCGCGCCGAGGTCAGCGAGATCGCCCACGAGAGCTTCGACGCGGGCCTGGTGGTCAAGACCCTCGGCCGCGAGGACGTCGAGGCCGACCGGTTCGGCCGGCGCGCGTACGAGCTGCGCGACGGGCTGGTCGCCGTCGGCCGGGTGCGGGGGCTGTTCGACCCGATGATGGAGGCGCTGCCCAGCCTCGGCACGCTCGCCGTGCTGCTCGTCGGCGCCGGCCGGGTCGCCTCCGGCGGCACCGACGCCGGCGACCTGGTCAGCGTCGCCTACCTGTTCACCTTGCTCGCGCTGCCCATCCGCGCGATCGGCTGGGTGCTCGCCGACCTGCCGCGCGCCCTGGCCGGCTTCGACCGGGTCACCCCCGTCCTCGACGCCACCGGGGAGACGCCGCACGGGGCGCGCACGGCCGTGCGAGACGACGGCGGGGCGGGCCTGGCCCTGCGCGCGGTCGACCACGCCTTCGACGGCGCCGCGCGGCCGGTGCTCTCCGGCGTCACCTTCGACGTCGCCGCCGGCACCACCGTCGCCGTCGTCGGGCCGACCGGGTCGGGGAAGTCCACCCTCGCCGGGCTGCTCGTGCGGCTGGTCGACCCCGCGAGCGGGGAGGTGCTGCTCGACGGCGTCGACGTGCGCAGCCTGCGCGAGGGCGAGGTCAGCGCGCAGGCCGCCTTCGTCCCGCAGGGCACGTTCCTCTTCGACGACACCGTGCGCGGCAACGTCACCCTCGGCGGCCCCTACACCGACGACGACGTCCGCGCCGCGCTGCGGGTGGCCGCCGCCGAGGACTTCGTCGACCGGCTGCCCGAGGGCCTCGACACCCGCGTCGGCGAGCGCGGCGCCACGCTGTCGGGCGGGCAGCGGCAGCGGATCGCGCTGGCCCGTGCCGTCGTCCGCCGGCCCCGGCTGCTCGTCCTCGACGACGCCACCAGCGCCGTCGACCCCGCCGTCGAGGCCCGCATCCTCGACGCGCTGCGGTCGGCGGACCGGCCCTCCACCGTCGTCGTGGTCGCCTACCGGCAGGCCACCATCGCCCTCGCCGACGAGGTGGTCTGGCTCGAGAACGGTCGCGTCACCGCGCGCGGCAGCCACGAGGAGCTGCTGGCCGCCGTCCCCGGCTACGCGGCCCTGGTGCGCGCCTACTCGCAGGCGGAGGCGGCGGCGTGACCGGCCCCCGGGAGGGTGCGTTCGCGACCCTGCGCCGCGGGCTGCGGGCGATGCCGGAGTTCCGCCGCGGGCTGCCGGCCACCTTCGCCCTCGCGCTGGTCGCCACCGCCGGGCGGGTGGTCGTGCCGATCGCCGTCCAGCAGGTGGTCGACCGCGGGCTGCTCGCCCCCGGCGGGCCCGACCTCGGCCTGGTCCGCACGCTGGTGCTCGTCTGCGCCGCCGTCGTGCTGCTCACCGGCGTGGCCGTCTACCGGATGAACGTCCGGTTGTTCCGCACCACCGAGACCGCGCTCGCCGGGCTGCGCTCGCGCGCCTTCCGGCACGTCCACGACCTGTCGGTGCTGCACCAGCAGGGGCAGCGCCGCGGCTCCCTGGTCTCCCGCGTCACCAGCGACGTCGACCAGTTGTCCACGTTCATGCAGTGGGGCGGCGTGCTCGGCGTGGTCAGCCTCGGCCAGCTGGTCGTGGCGACGGCGGTCATGGCCGTCTACTCCTGGCAGCTGACCCTGCTGGTGCTGGTCTGCTTCGTGCCGCTGGGCTTCGCCGTCCGCTGGTTCGCCAAGCGGCTGGCCGTCGCCTACGGCGTGGTCCGCGAGCGGGTCGGCGACGTGCTGGCCGCGGTCTCGGAGTCCGTCGTCGGCGCCCCGACCGTGCGCGCCTACGGCATCCGCGAGCGCACCGCCGCCCGGCTCGACCGCTCCATCGGCCGCCACTACCGCGCCCAGGTCGACGCGCAGAAGGTCACCGCGGCGGTGTTCGTCAGCGGCGAGTTCGTCGCCGCGATCGCCAACGCCGCGGTGGTCGTCGTCGGCGTGCTGCTGGGCCTGGCCGGCCACATCAGCGCCGGCACGCTGATCGCCTTCCTGTTCCTCGTCACGCTCTTCGTCGCGCCGGTGCAGACCGCCAGCGAGGTGCTCAACGAGGCGCAGAACGCCCTCGCCGGGTTCCGCCGCGTGCTCGACGTCCTCGACACCGAGCCCGACGTCCGCGACCCGGCCGCCACCGGCGCCGCCCGCGACCTGCCCGCCGGGCCGCTGGGCGTCCGCCTCGAGCACGTCGGCTTCCGCTACGCGGAGGGCGCGCGGCCCGCGCTGCAGGACGTCGACCTCACCCTGGCGCCGCGCCGCAGCTACGCCGTCGTCGGCGAGACCGGCTCCGGGAAGACGACGCTGGCCAAGCTGGTCACCCGGCTCATGGACCCCACCGAGGGCCGGGTGCTGCTCGGCTCCGACGCCGCCGGCTGGGTGCCGCTGACCGACGTCGCCTTCGCCTCCCTGCGCCGGCGGGTCGGGATGGTGCCGCAGGACGGGTTCCTCTTCGACGCGACCGTCGCCGACAACGTCCGCTACGGCCGGCCCGGCCTCACCGACGCGCAGGTGACGGCGGCCTTCGAGGAGCTCGGCCTCGGCGACTGGGTGCGCGGCCTGGCCGACGGCGTGGCGACGCCGGTGGGGCAGCGCGGTGACTCGATGTCGGCGGGGGAGCGGCAGCTGGTCGCCATCGCCCGCGCGCACGTCGCCGCCCCCGACCTGCTCGTCCTCGACGAGGCCACCAGCGCCGTCGACCCGGCCACCGAGCGGCGGCTGACCCTCGCCCTCGACCGGCTCACCGAGGGCCGCACCACGCTGACGATCGCCCACCGGCTGTCCACCGCCGAGCGCGCCGACGAGGTGCTCGTCGTCGACGCCGGACGGGTCGTGCAGCGGGGGACGCACGCCGACCTCGTCGACGCCGTCGGGCCCTACGCCCGGCTGCACGCCTCGTGGCGGCGGTCCTCGGCCGGCGAGCCTCAGCGCGTCGGGTCCTGAGCTGTCAGGTCCAGGCTGCCGGGTCCTGGGCTGCCGGGTCCTGGGCTGCTTGGTCCTAGGCTCCGCCGCATGAGCCCCGCCCCGCGGACCCCCGTGCCCGCCGTCGCCGCCGCCCTCCTGGCGGGGCTGGGCGTCCTGCCGCTGGCGATCGTGGCCTTCCTGGTCTACGCGCTCGGCGGGCTGCAGGCCGACGCCGGACGCGAGTGGTTCACCGTGATCCTGCTGGTGGTCCCGCCCTTCCTGCAGCTGTTCGCCCTCACCTGGTTCCTGCTCCGGCGCGGCCGGGTGCCGCTGGTCGTCTCCGCGCTGGTCGCCTGCGCCGTCGCCGGACTGGTGGTCGCCACGGCCCGGTCGGTCGGGGACCCGGTGGGCCCGGGGCCGTTCGTCCTGGCGCTGTGCCCGGTGCTCGCCGCGGGGCTGGCGCTGTCCCCGCCGGTGGGCCGGTGGCTGGCCGACGCGCGCGCCCAGCGACGCGCCCGGGAGACCTGACCCCGCCGGGGGATCCCGCCGGCGGCGACGGCCCGTCCGGACCGCGGGCGGCCGCGCGGCCGCTAGCGTGCCCGCCGTGGTGGACACAGACGTCGTCGTGGTGGGGTCCGGGCTGGCCGGGCTGGTGGCGACCGCCGAGCTGGCCGACGCCGGCAAGCGGGTGGTGCTCGTCGAGCAGGAGCCGGAGGCCTCCTTCGGCGGCCAGGCCTGGTGGTCCTTCGGCGGCCTGTTCCTCGTCGACTCCCCCGAGCAGCGCCGCCTCCGGGTCCGCGACTCCCTCGAGCTGGCCCGCCAGGACTGGTTCGGCACCGCCGGCTTCGACCGCGAGGAGGACCACTGGCCGCGGCAGTGGGCCGAGGCCTACCTGCAGTTCGCCGCGGGGGAGAAGCGGGCCTGGCTGCGCGAGCAGGGCGTCGGCTTCTTCCCGGTCGTCGGCTGGGCCGAGCGCGGCGGCTACACCGCCACCGGCCACGGCAACTCGGTGCCGCGGTTCCACATCGTCTGGGGCACCGGCCCGGGCATCGTCGAGCCGTTCGCCCGCCGGGTGCGCGCCGCGGTCGACCGCGGGCTGGTCGAGCTGCGCTTCCGCCACCGGGTCACCGGGCTGGTCGTCACCGGCGGCGCGGTCACCGGGGTCCGCGGCGAGGTCCTCGAGCCCAGCGGCGCCGCCCGCGGCGAGGCCAGCTCGCGCACGCCGGTCGGGGAGTTCGAGATCGCCGCGCAGGCCGTCGTCGTCACCTCCGGCGGCATCGGCGGCAACCACGAGCTGGTGCGCAGGAACTGGCCGGCCCGGCTGGGCCCCGCGCCGCAGCGGCTGCTGTCGGGGGTGCCCGCCCACGTCGACGGGCTGATGCTGCAGGCCACCGAGGCCGCCGGCGCCCACGTCATCAACGGCGACCGCATGTGGCACTACACCGAGGGCATCGCCAACCACTCGCCGGTCTGGGACCGGCACGGCATCCGCATCCTCCCCGGGCCCTCGTCGCTGTGGCTCGACGCCACCGGCACCCGGCTGCCGGTCCCGCTGTTCCCCGGCTTCGACACCCTCGGCACCCTCGCCCACATCGGCGCGACCGGGTACGAGCACACCTGGTTCGTCGCCACCAAGAAGATCGTCGAGAAGGAGTTCGCCCTCTCCGGCTCCGAGCAGAACCCCGACCTGACCGGCAAGGACCTCCGGCTGCTGCTCAACCGGGTCCGGGCCGGCGTCTCCGCCCCGGTGCAGGCCTTCCTCGACCGCGGCGAGGACTTCGTCACCGCCACCACGCTGCCCGAGCTGGTCGCCGGCATGAACCGCGTCACCGGCGGCACCCCCGAGCTCGACCTCGCCACCGTCGAGCGCGAGGTGCTCGCCCGCGACCGCGCGGTCGACAACGCCTTCACCAAGGACCTGCAGCTGACCGCCGTCCGCGGCGCCCGCAGCTACCTCGGCGACAAGCTCATCCGGGTCGCCCCGCCGCACCGGCTGCTCGACCCCGAGGCCGGCCCGCTGATCGCCGTCCGGCTCAACCTGCTGACCCGCAAGACCCTCGGCGGGCTGGAGACCGACCTCTCCGCCCGGGTGCTGCGGCCCGGCGGCGAGGTCTTCCCCGGCCTGTACGCCGCCGGGGAGGTCGCCGGCTTCGGCGGTGGGGGTGTGCACGGGTACCGGTCGCTGGAGGGCACCTTCCTCGGCGGCTGCCTGTTCTCCGGCCGGGTGGCCGGCCGGGCGCTGGCGGCGGCGCTGTGACCACCCCCGGGACCACCTCCGGCAGCCCCTGGGCCGACCCGGACACCCAGACCGAGGAGGTCGTCTACGCCGGGCCGCCGTCGTACGCGACCCCACCGGCGCCGCCCTCCCCGCCGGCCGGCCACGGCTGGGCGCCCCCGCCGGTGCCCCACTGGGCCGCCTACGGCCCGCCCGCACCGCCGCGCCCGCGCCGCCCCGGGCAGGTCGTGGCCGCCGCGGTCCTCGCCTTCGTGCAGGCCGGGGTCGTCGCCCTGTCCTCGGCCTACCTGCTCCTGCTGGCCAGCACCTTCGGCCTGCTGTCGACGGAGTTCGGCGGCGACGCGGAGGCCGACCCGCTGGTCACCGAGGCCGTCGTCGTCACCGTCGTGCAGCTGCTGTCCGCGGTGGCACTCGTCGTCGGCGGCGTCCTGGTGCTCAACCGGCGCAGCCGCGCGACCTGGCTGACGCTCCTGGTCGGCTGTGCCGTCCAGCTCGCCCTCGCCCTGTACTGGGTCGTCCGGCTGAGCACCCTCGACGGCTTCACCGACGAGGTCGGGCCCGGCGCGGTGCTCATCGGCCTGGTCCTGTTCTTCGCCGCCGCGCCGGGCGTGGGGCTGGGCCTGCTGCTGTCCGGCAGCGTGCGCCGCTGGGCCGCCGAGCCCGAGCAGGCCGCCGGGACCGCGCGCTGACCGGCCTGCCCGGGCACGCCGGCCCGTTCCCGCCCGCGGCGGTCCCGCTGCCGCCGCCCGCCGCGCCGCGCCGGCCGGGCACCGTGGTCACCGCGTGCGTGCTCGCCTGCCTGCTCGCCGCCGCGTCGGTGCCCGGGGCGGTGGCCACCTGGTGGTTCGCCGGCGCCAGCGACCTCTACGGCGAGCTGGGCTCCACCGTGCCGCGCCAGGGCCTGGTGCTGGCGCTCCTGGAGCTCGCCGCCGCCGCGGCCCTGGTCACCGGCGTCGTGCTGCTGGCCACCGGCGTCGACCGCTGGACGCTGCTGGCCACCTGCGCCGTGGAGCTCGGCGCGGTCGGCTGGTGGCTGTACCAGGTCGGAGCCGGGCCGTTCGGCCTGTACGACACCGACCGGCTGGTCTTCGGCGGCACCGCGCTGGTCTTCGGCGCGGTCGCCGGGGCCACCGCCGCGCTGACCCTGTCGCCGCCGACCGGGCGCTGGCTCGCCGCCCGCCGGGCCCTGCGGGGCCGCTGAGCCGGGCCGGCCCGCCGGCGGGGGAGAATCGCCGGCATGCCCGCCGTCGACACCGCTCTCGACCCCGCCGTCGCCGCGCTGCTGCGCCGCGACCCCGCCGGGCTGGTCGCCGCCGTCGTCCAGCAGCACGACACCGGTGAGGTGCTCATGCTCGCCTGGATGGACGACGAGGCCCTGCGCCGCACGCTGACCACCGGCTGCGCCACCTACTGGTCGCGCAGCCGGCGGGAGTACTGGGTCAAGGGCGAGACCTCCGGGCACCGGCAGTGGGTCCGCGACGTGCGCCTGGACTGCGACGGCGACGCGCTGCTGGTGCTGGTCGACCAGGAGGGCCCGGCCTGCCACACCGGCGCGCGCTCCTGCTTCTCCCGCGAGCTGGAGGTCACCCGTGCGGCTCGGTGAGACCACCCCGACCCGCGAGGACTTCCTCGCCGCCGACCAGCCGGTCGTGCCGGTCACCCGGCGGCTGCTGGCCGACGGCGAGACCGCGGTCGGCGTCTACCGCAAGCTCGCCGGCAACCGGCCGGGCACCGTGCTGCTGGAGTCGGCCGAGCAGGGCAAGCGGTGGTCGCGCTACAGCTTCGTCGGCGTGCGCAGCGCCGGCGTCCTCACCGAGCGCGACGGGCGCACCCTCTGGCTCGGCGACCGGCTGCCCGGCGTCACCGACGACCTGCCCGACGACCCGCTGGCCGCCGTCCGCACGCTGTCCCGGCGGCTGCGCTCGCCGCGCACCCCCGGCCTGCCGCGGCTCACCGGCGGGCTGGTCGGCTACCTCGGCTACGACGTCGTCCGCCGCCTGGAGCGGCTGCCCACCACCGCCGCCGACGACCTCGGCATGCCCGAGCTGTCGCTGGCGCTGGTCACCGACCTCGCCGTCCTCGACCACACCGACGGCACCGTGCTGCTCATCGCCAACGCGTTCCGGCGGACCGCCGAGGACCCCGGCGCTGCCTGGGACGACGCCGTCGCCCGCCTCGACGCCATGGCCGCCGACCTCACCAAGGCCGTGCCGCCGGGCGTGGCCACCTTCACCCCGGCCGAGCCGCCGCCGGTGCGCAGCACGATGGCGCCGGGGGAGTACGAGGCCGGGGTGGAGACCGTCCGCGAGCACATCCGCGCCGGGGACGCCTTCCAGGTGGTGCTCGCGCAGCGGTTCCAGACCGACACCGACGTCGACGCGCTCGACCTCTACCGGGTGCTGCGGGCGACCAACCCCTCGCCGTACATGTACCTGCTGCGCTTCGCCGGGCGGGAGACGCCCTTCGACGTCGTCGGCTCCTCCCCGGAGGCACTGGTCACCGTCACCGGCAGCCAGGCCGTCGTCCACCCGCCGGCCGGCACCCGCCCGCGCGGGGCCACCGAGGAGGAGGACCTGCGGCTGGCCGAGGGCCTGCTGGCCGACCCCAAGGAGCGCGCCGAGCACGTGATGCTCGTCGACCTCGCCCGCAACGACCTCGGCCGGGTCTGCCTGCCGGGCACGGTCGAGGTGCCCGACTTTATGCGCGTCGAGTACTACAGCCACGTCATGCACCTGGTCTCGACCGTCTCCGGCGAGGTCAGCCCCGACCGCGACGCCCTCGACGTGTTCGACGCCACCTTCCCGGCCGGCACCGTCTCCGGCGCCCCCAAGCCGCGGGCCATGGAGATCATCGAGTCGCTCGAGCCCACCCGGCGGGCGCTCTACGCCGGCACCGTCGGGTACGTCGACGCCGGCGGCGACATGGACATGGCCATCGCCATCCGCACCGCCGTGCTGCACCAGGGCCGCGCCTACGTGCAGGCCGGCGCCGGCATCGTCGCCGACAGCGACCCGGCCACCGAGGAGGCCGAGACCCGGCACAAGGCGCGGGCGGTGCTCTCGGCGATCGCGACGGCGGAGGGCATGCGGGAGGTGCGGTGAGCCGCCGGCGGCGCGAGCTCGGGGCGGCGCTGGCCGGCTGCGCGCTGGCCGGTGCGCTCGCGCTGACGGCCGCCGGGCAGACCTGGTCCACGGTCACCGTCGCCCGCCGCCCGCCGCTGCCCCCGGTCACCGAGGCGCTGACCGGGTCGGCGCTCGCCCCGCTGGTCCCCGCCGCCGGCCTGCTGCTGCTCGCCGCCGCGGTGGCGGTGCTGGCCGTCCGCGGCGCCGGGCGCGCCGCCGTCGGCGCGCTGGTGGTGCTCGCCGGCGCGGCGCTGGCCTGGTCGGGGCTGCGGGTGCTCACCGGCGCCGCCGATCCCGGGACGGCGGCGCCGGGGGAGCGGCGCACCGCCGACCTCGCCGCCGCGTGGCCGGTGCTCTGCCTGGTCGCGGCCGTCGTCGCGCTCGCCGCGGGCGGGCTGGTCCTCGCCCGGGGACGGCGCTGGCCCGGCATGGGCGGCCGCTACGAGCGCACCCCGGCCGCCACGCCCGCCCCGGCGCGGGCGCGCACCGACGAGGAGCGGGCGCTCGACGCCTGGCGCGCGCTCGACCGCGGCGACGACCCCACCGACGAGCCCACCGACGACGGGGAGCCCGCCGGCGACCCGGCGCCCGGCCCCCCGGACCGCCGCCGTTAGGGTGGGGAGACCGTCCGGCCGACCCCGGAAGCCGACCCCAGCAGCGAGGAGGCGGTGTGACCGTCCTCGACGACATCGTCGCCGGCGTCCGTGAGGACGTCGCGGCGCGCGAGGCGGCCACCCCGCTGGCCGAGGTGAAGGCCGCCGCCCGCGACGCCCGCCCCGCGCGGGACGCGCTCGCCGCCCTGCGCGAGCCCGGCGTCGGCGTCATCGCCGAGGTCAAGCGCCGCAGCCCCAGCAAGGGCGCCCTCGCCGACATCCCCGACCCCACCGTCCTCGCCCGGCAGTACGCCGCCGGGGGCGCCCGCGTCATCAGCGTGCTCACCGAGCGGCGGCGCTTCGGCGGCTCGCAGGCCGACCTCGCCGCCGTCCGCGCCGCCGTCGACGTGCCGGTGCTGTGCAAGGACTTCGTCGTCAGCAGCTACCAGGTGCACGAGGCCCGCGCGCACGGCGCCGACGTCGTCCTGCTCATCGTCGCGGCGCTCGAGCAGAACGCCCTGCTGGGCCTGCTCGAGCGGGTCGAGTCGCTGGGCATGACGGCGCTGGTGGAGGTGCACACCGAGGCCGAGGCCGACCGCGCGCTGGACGCGGGTGCCTCGGTGATCGGCGTCAACGCCCGCGACCTCACCACCCTCGAGATCGACCTCGGCACCTTCGAGCGGATCGCGCCGGGCCTCCCCTCGGGGGTGGTCAAGGTCGCCGAGTCCGGCGTCCGCGGCCCACGCGAGCTCATCGCCTACGCCGCCGCCGGCGCCGACGCGGTCCTGGTCGGCGAGGGCCTGGTCACCGCCGGCGACGCCCGCCAGGCGGTCGCCGACCTGGTCACCGCCGGGTCGCACCCCGCGGTGCCCCGCACGACCCGCTGACGACCCCGCGGACCCCCTCCCCCGCACGGGCGCCGCGGCGCGGGACACTGGCTGCATGACCAGCAGCGCCGTGCACCCGCCCCAGGACCGACCCGCTCCGGCGCGTCCGTCCTGGCCGGACGCCACGGGCCACTTCGGCGTCTTCGGCGGCCGCTTCGTGCCCGAGGCGCTGATCGCCGCGCTCGACGAGCTCACCGAGGCCTACGAGGCGATGCGCGTCGACCCCGCCTTCCTGGCGGAGTTCGCCGCCCTGCAGCGCGACTACACCGGCCGGCCGAGCCCGGTCACCGAGGTGCCCCGGTTCGCCGAGCACGCCGGCGGCGCGCGGGTGCTGCTCAAGCGCGAGGACCTCAACCACACCGGCTCCCACAAGATCAACAACGTGCTGGGCCAGGCCCTGCTGACCCGGCGGATCGGCAAGCAGCGGGTCATCGCCGAGACCGGCGCCGGCCAGCACGGCGTCGCCACCGCCACCGCCGCGGCGCTCATGGGGCTGTCCTGCACGATCTACATGGGCGAGGAGGACACCCGCCGGCAGGCGCTCAACGTCGCCCGCATGCGGCTGCTCGGCGCCGAGGTGATCCCGGTCGCCACCGGCTCGCGCACCCTCAAGGACGCCATCAACGAGGCCTTCCGCGACTGGGTCACCAACGTCGAGACCACCAACTACGTCTTCGGCACCGTCGCCGGCCCGCACCCGTTCCCGGCGATGGTCCGCGACTTCCAGCGGGTGATCGGCGACGAGGCCCGCGCCCAGGTGCTCGAGCGGGAGGGCCGGCTCCCCGACGCGGTGCTGGCCTGCGTCGGCGGCGGCTCCAACGCGATCGGGATCTTCACCGCGTTCGTGCCCGACGAGGGCGTGCGGCTGGTCGGCCTGGAGGCCGGCGGCGACGGCGTCGACACCGGCCGGCACGCCGCGACCATCACCGGGGGAGCGCCGGGTGTGCTGCACGGCGCCCGCTCCTACCTGCTGCAGGACGACAACGGGCAGACGATCGAGTCCTACTCGATCAGCGCCGGCCTGGACTACCCGGGCGTCGGCCCGGAGCACAGCTTCCTGCACGACGTCGGCCGCGCCGAGTACCGGCCGGTCACCGACGCCGAGGCCATGGAGGCCTTCGCGCTGCTGTGCCGCACCGAGGGCATCATCCCGGCGATCGAGTCCGCGCACGCCCTCGCCGGGGCGCTCGTCCTCGGCCGGGAGCTGGTGACCCGGGGGGACGGTGGGCGGGGAGGGGAACCGCCGCTGCTGCTGGTGAACCTCTCCGGCCGCGGCGACAAGGACGTGGAGACCGCGTCGCGCTGGTTCGGCCTCGGCGACCGCGAGCACGTCGAGCCCGGCGCCGGCATGGACACCGACCAGCGGCCCACCGAGGGCGCGGTCGTCAACGACGCGGCCGTCGCCGGCCGGGACGCGGGGGAGTCGGCGTGAGCGCGCTGCAGGACCGGATCGGGCAGGCGCGGGCCGAGGGGCGGGCCGCGCTGCTCGGCTACCTGCCCGTCGGCTACCCCGACGTGCCCCGCTCGATCGAGGCCATGGTCGCGCTGGTCGAGGGCGGGGCCGACGCGGTGGAGATCGGCGTCCCGTACTCCGACCCCGGCATGGAGGGCCCGGTCATCCAGGAGGCGATGGACGTCGCCGTCCGGGCCGGCGTGGGCCTGCGCGACGTCTTCGGCGCGGTCCGCGCGGTCGCCGACGCCGGGGCGGTCCCGGTGGTCATGAGCTACTGGAACCCGATCGAGCACTACGGCGTCGACCGCTTCGCCGACGACCTGGCCGCCGCCGGCGGCGCGGGCGCGATCACCCCCGACCTGATCCCCGACGAGGCCGCGCCGTGGCTGGCCGCCACCGAGCGCACCGGCCTCGACCGGGTCTTCCTCGTCGCGCCGTCGTCCACCGACGCCCGGCTGGCCGCCACCGTCGCCGCCTGCCGCGGCTTCGTCTACGCCGCCTCCACGATGGGCGTCACCGGCACCCGGGCCACGGTGAGCGACACGGCCGAGCGGCTGGTCACCCGCACCCGCGCCGTGGCCGGCGAGCTGCCCGTCTGCGTGGGCCTGGGCGTGTCGAACGGCGACCAGGCCGCCGAGGTGGCCGGCTTCGCCGACGGCGTCATCGTCGGGTCGGCCTACGTGCGGCGGGTGCTCGACGGCCGCGGCCCCGAGGGCGTGCGCGCGCTGTCGGCCGAGCTGGCCGAAGGCGTGCGCCGGGGCGCGGGCGTGCCCTCGTGAGCGCGCTCGCGGCGATCCCCAGCCCCGCGCAGGGCACCTGGTACCTCGGGCCGTTCCCGCTGCGGGCCTACGCGCTGTGCATCATCGCCGGCATCGTGGCGGCCTGCTGGATCGCCGAGCGGCGCTGGGTGGCCCGCGGCGGGCGGCCCGGCGACGTCCTCGACATCGCCGTCTGGGCGGTGCCCTTCGGCATCCTCGGCGGCCGGCTCTACCACGTGGTCACCACGCCGCAGCCCTACTTCGGCGAGGGCGGCGACCCGCTGCGGGCGTTCGCGATCTGGGAGGGCGGCCTCGGCATCTGGGGTGCCATCGCCCTCGGCGGCGTCGGCGCCTGGATCGCCTGCCGCCGCCGCGGCATCCCGCTGCCGGCCTTCGCCGACGCCGTCGCCCCCGCCCTGCTGGTCGCCCAGGCCGTCGGCCGCCTCGGCAACTGGTTCAACCAGGAGCTCTTCGGCGGGCCGACGACGCTGCCGTGGGCGCTGGAGATCGACGCCGCCCACCGCCCCGCCGGCTACGAGGCGTTCGCCACGTTCCACCCGACGTTCCTCTACGAGCTGCTGTGGAACCTCGCCGCGGCCGCCGTCGTCGTGTGGGCCGACCGCCGGTTCCGCCTCTCCCACGGCCGGGCGTTCGCCCTCTACGTCGCGCTGTACTGCGCCGGCCGGCTGTGGATCGAGCTGCTGCGCATCGACGACGCCAACCGCATCCTCGGCGTCCGGCTCAACGTGTTCACCTGCGTCGTCGTCGGCCTGCTCGCCGTCGCCTACCTGGTGTGGCAGCGCGGCCGCCCGCGGGAGGTCATCGACCGGGGGCACGCCACCGGCGACACCGCCGGGGACCCCGACGGTGAGACGGCCGACGACCCGGCCGGCGACCCCGCCGCGCCGGACGCCCGGCGGTCGGCGGACCGCTCCTCCGACACGCCCGGGACGCCCTGAGCGGACGCGCCGCGGACACCGTCGGGACGCGTGAACGGCGCGTTGCGGCTGTGTACCCTCCTGGGCAGACTCCCCAGCGATCCTGGGTCGTCGCACGTGTCGGAACCGGGCCAGTGCTGCCCCGCGGACGACGACCCCGTGGCACCACCCGCGGGGCCGCGAGCTCAGCCGGTCCGGGCACACCGTGTCCGCCGGACGCCGGCTCACCGCAGACCCGAGCCGCTCCCCGCGGCTCCGTCGCACCGCCCCCCTGACCACCGGCCGTGCTCCCGCGCCGCCCTCCCCGAGGACGGCGCGGCAGCCGACGACGGGAGTGACCATGTCCGGGTCCCGCACCCCCGCCACCCGCACCACCACCGGCCCGGCCGTGCCCTTCTCGGCCACGCCGCCGGCCGCCGGCCTCTACGACCCGGCGAACGACTCCGACGCCTGCGGGGTCGCCTTCGTGGCCGACGCCCGGGGCCGCCGCTCGCGTGCGATCGTGGCCGCCGGCCTCACCGCGCTGCACAACCTCGACCACCGCGGCGCGGCCGGCGCCGAGCCCAACTCCGGTGACGGCGCCGGCATCCTGACCCAGGTGCCCGACGCGCTGCTGCGTGCCGTCGTCGACTTCGACCTGCCGCCGCTGGGCGAGTACTCCGTCGGCATCGCCTTCCTGCCCCTCGACGACGAGGAGCGCGCCGCCCGCCAGGCCGACGTCGCGCGGATCGCCGCCGAGGAGGGGCTGACCGTCCTCGGCTGGCGCGACGTCCCGGTCGACCCCGACGGCGCCGACCTCGGGCCCACCGCCCGCGCGGTCATGCCGCACTTCGCCCAGCTGTTCGTCGCCGAGACCATGGGCGCCCGCGCCGACGCCGCCGCGTTCGGCGGACCCCGCGCGGTCAACGGCGTCACCCGGCTCGAGCGGCGCTCCTTCGTGCTGCGCAAGCGCGCCGAGCGGGAGGCCCGCGAGGCCGGCAGCTCGCTGTACGTGGTCTCGCTGTCGTCGCGGACGCTGACCTACAAGGGCATGCTCACCACCGACCAGCTGCCCGCGTTCTTCCCCGACCTGCGCGACGAGCGCTACGAGTCGGCGATCGCGCTGGTGCACAGCCGGTTCTCCACCAACACCTTCCCGAGCTGGCCGCTGGCCCACCCGTTCCGGTTCATCGCCCACAACGGCGAGATCAACACCATCAAGGGCAACCGCAACCGGATGCGCGCCCGCGAGGCGCAGCTCGAGACCGACCTGTTCGACGGCCCGGCCGGCCCCGCGAGCGAGCTCGGCCTGGAGCGGGTCTTCCCGGTCACCGCCAGCGACTTCAGCGACTCGGCCACCTTCGACGAGGTGCTCGAGCTGCTGCACCTGTCGGGCCGCTCGCTGCCGCACGCGGTGCTGATGATGATCCCGGAGGCGTGGGAGAACCACGACGAGATGGACCCGGCCCGGCGGGCCTTCTACCGGTTCCACTCCTCGATCATGGAGCCCTGGGACGGGCCGGCCTGCGTGGCCTTCACCGACGGCACGCTCATCGGCGCCGTCCTCGACCGCAACGGCCTGCGCCCGGGCCGCTGGCTGCGCACGAAGGACGACCTCGTCGTCCTGGCGAGCGAGACCGGCGTGCTCGACATCCCCGCCGGCGACGTCGTCGCCAAGGGCCGGCTGCAGCCGGGCCGGATGTTCCTGGTCGACACCTCCTCGGGGCGGATCGTCTCCGACGAGGAGGTCAAGGGTGCGCTGGCCGCCGAGCACCCCTACGAGGACTGGCTGCACGCCGGCCTGGTGCACCTGCCCTCGCTGCCCGAGCGGCGGCGCGCGCGGCCCAGCCACGAGTCGGTCGTGCGCCGCCAGCAGCTGTTCGGCTACACCGAGGAGGAGCTGCGGGTCCTGCTCACCCCGATGGCCTCCACCGGGGCCGAGCCGATCGGCTCGATGGGCACCGACACCCCGATCGCGGCGCTGTCGGACCGCTCCCGGCAGCTCTACGACTACTTCGGGCAGCTGTTCGCCCAGGTGACCAACCCGCCGCTGGACGCCATCCGCGAGGAGCTGGTGACCAGCCTGGGCCGCACCTTCGGCCCCGAGCAGAACCTGCTCTCGGCCGGCGCGGCCTCCTGCCGGCAGGTGTACCTGCCCTTCCCGGTCATCGACAACGACGAGCTGGCCAAGATCCTGCACATCGACGACGACGGCGACCTGCCCGGCTTCGCCGCCGTCCGGATCACCGGCCACTTCGACGTCACCGGCGGCGGCCCGGCGCTGGTCGAGGCCGTCGAGCAGCTGCGGGCCAAGGTCAGCCGGGCGATCTCGGCCGGCGCGCGGATCATCGTGCTGTCCGACCGCGACTGCGACGAGAAGCGCGCCCCGATCCCGTCGCTGCTCATGACCGCCGCCGTCCACCACCACCTGGTGCGCGAGCGCACCCGCATGCAGGTCGGCCTGGTCGTCGAGTCCGGCGACTGCCGCGAGGTGCACCACGTCGCGCTGCTGCTCGGCTACGGCGCGGCCGCGGTCAACCCCTACCTCGCGTTCGAGTCCATCGAGGACCTCATCCGCGACGGCGTCCTCACCGGCGTGCAGCCGGCCCAGGCGGTGCGCAACGTCGTCAAGGCGCTGGGCAAGGGCGTCCTGAAGGTCATGAGCAAGATGGGCATCAGCACCGTCGGCTCGTACACGATGGCGCAGATCTTCGAGGCGGTCGGCCTGTCGCAGGACGTCGTCGACGAGTACTTCACCGGCACCTCCTGTCCCCTCGGCGGCGTCGGCATGGACGTGCTCGCCGAGGAGGTCGCCATGCGGCACCGGCGCGCCTACCCGGAGAACCCGACCGAGCGGGCGCACCGCCGGCTGGAGACCGGGGGCGAGTACCAGTGGCGCCGCGAGGGCGAGGTGCACCTGTTCAACCCCGAGACGGTGTTCCTGCTCCAGCACGCCACCCGCTCGCGGCAGTACGAGGTCTTCCAGCGCTACACCGACACCGTCGACCGGCTGTCGGAGGAGGCCGCCACCCTGCGCGGGCTGTTCGCGATCAAGGAGGGCGCGCGGCCGCCGGTGCCGATCGAGGAGGTCGAGCCGGCGAGCGAGATCGTCAAGCGGTTCCAGACCGGCGCGATGAGCTACGGCTCCATCTCGCAGGAGGCGCACGAGACCCTCGCCATCGCCATGAACCGGCTCGGCGGGCGGTCCAACACCGGGGAGGGCGGCGAGGACCCCGACCGGTACGTGCCCGACCCCAACGGCGACCTGCGCCGCTCGGCGATCAAGCAGGTGGCCAGCGGGCGCTTCGGCGTCACCAGCGAGTACCTGGTCAACGCCGACGACGTGCAGATCAAGATGGCGCAGGGCGCCAAGCCCGGCGAGGGCGGCCAGCTGCCCGGCGGCAAGGTCTACCCGTGGGTGGCCCGCACCCGGCACTCCACCCCGGGTGTCGGCCTGATCAGCCCGCCGCCGCACCACGACATCTACTCGATCGAGGACCTCAAGCAGCTCATCCACGACCTGAAGAACGCCAACGACCAGGCGCGGGTCAACGTCAAGCTGGTCGCCGAGGTCGGCGTCGGGACGGTCGCGGCCGGGGTCAGCAAGGCCCACGCCGACGTCGTCCTGATCTCCGGCCACGACGGCGGCACCGGCGCGGCGCCGCTGACCAGCCTCAAGCACGCCGGCTCGCCGTGGGAGCTGGGCCTGGCCGAGACGCAGCAGACGCTGCTGGCCAACGGCCTGCGCGACCGCATCGTGGTGCAGGTCGACGGGCAGATGAAGACCGGCCGCGACGTCGTCGTCGCGATGCTGCTCGGCGCCGAGGAGTACGGCTTCGCCACCGCGCCGCTGGTGGTCTCCGGCTGCATCATGATGCGGGTCTGCCACCTCGACACCTGCCCGGTCGGCGTCGCCACCCAGAACCCCGAGCTGCGCAAGCGGTTCACCGGGCGGCCGGAGTTCGTGGTCACCTTCTTCGAGTTCCTCGCCGAGCAGGTGCGGCAGTACCTGGCCGCGCTGGGCTTCCGCTCGGTCGACGAGGCCGTCGGCCACGTCGAGCTGCTCGACACCCGCCAGGCGGTCGACCACTGGAAGGCCCGCGGCCTGGACCTCTCGCCGGCGCTGGCGCTGCCCGAGCTGCCCGACGGCGCGCCGCGGCGCGCGGTCCGCACCCAGGACCACGGCCTCGACCTGGCGCTGGACCAGACGCTGATCCAGCTGTGCGAGGGCGCGCTGCTCGACGCCCGGCCGGTGCGCCTGGAGCTGCCGGTGCGCAACGTCAACCGCACCGTGGGCACGATGCTCGGCTCGATGGTCACCCGCCGCTTCGGCGGGCAGGGGCTGCCCGACGACACCATCGACCTGACCTTCACCGGGTCGGCCGGCCAGTCCTTCGGCGCGTTCCTGCCCCGCGGGATCACCATGCGGCTGTTCGGCGACGCCAACGACTACGTCGGCAAGGGGCTCTCGGGCGGCCGGGTCGTCGTCCGGCCGGCCCGCGAGGCGACCTTCGCCGCCGAGGACAACGTCATCGCCGGCAACGTCATCGGCTACGGCGCCACCGGCGGGGAGGTGTTCCTGCGCGGCCGGGTCGGCGAGCGGTTCTGCGTGCGCAACTCCGGGGCGCTGGCCGTCGTCGAGGGCGTCGGCGACCACGCGCTGGAGTACATGACCGGCGGCCGCGCGGTGGTCCTGGGGCCCACCGGCCGCAACGTCGCCGCCGGCATGTCCGGCGGCGTCGGGTACGTGCTGGACCTGGCCCGGCACCGGGTCAACACCGAGATGGTCGACGTCGAGCCGCTCGACGTCGAGTCCGCCCAGTGGCTGCGCGAGGTCCTGGTGCGCTACCAGGCCGAGACCGAGTCGCCGGTGGCCGCCGCGCTGCTGGCCGACTGGGGCCGCTGGTCGGGGCAGTTCAGCGTGATCATGCCGCGCGACTACCGGCGCGCACTCGAGGCCCGGCGGGCCGCCGAGGCCGCCGGCACCGACGTGGACCGAGCAGTGATGGAGGCCGCACGTGGCTGACTCGACGGGTTTCCTGAAGTACGAGCGGGCGCTGCCGCCCCGGCGGCCGGTCGACGTCCGCATCCTGGACTGGAAGGACGTCTACCTCTCCCGCCAGAACGGCGAGGACGGCGTCTACCCGGTCGCGGCGCTGCGCCAGCAGGCCGCCCGGTGCATGGACTGCGGCATCCCGTTCTGCCACCACGGCTGCCCGCTGGGCAACCTCATCCCGGAGTGGAACGACCTCGCCCGCCGCGACGACTGGCGCGACGCGATCGAGCGACTGCACGCGACCAACAACTTCCCGGAGTTCACCGGGAAGCTGTGCCCGGCGCCCTGCGAGGGCGCCTGCGTGCTGAACCTGCAGGAGTCCCCGGTCACGATCAAGCAGATCGAGTGGGAGATCATCGACCAGGCCTTCGAGCGGGGGTACGTCGAGCCGCAGGCCCCGGCCGAGCGCACCGGCAAGCGGGTCGCCGTCGTCGGGTCCGGGCCGGCGGGCCTGGCCGCCGCCCAGCAGCTCACCCGCGCCGGCCACGACGTCACCGTCTACGAGCGGGCCGACCGGGTCGGCGGGCTGCTCCGCTACGGCATCCCCGAGTTCAAGATGGAGAAGTCCGTCCTGGACCGGCGGCTGGACCAGATGCGCGCCGAGGGCACCCGCTTCGTCACCGGCGTGGAGGTCGGTGGGTCGGGGGAGGGTGACCTCTCCGCCGAGCAGCTGCGCGGGGAGCACGACGCGGTCGTCCTCGCCGCCGGGGCCACCGTCGGCCGCGACCTGCCCGTGCCGGGCCGCGAGCTCGAGGGCATCCACCTGGCGATGGAGTTCCTGCCCTTCGGCAACCGCCAGGCGCTCGGCGAGCTCGACGACCCGCCGATCACCGCGGAGGGCAAGGACGTCGTCATCATCGGTGGCGGTGACACCGGCGCGGACTGCCTGGGCACCTCCCACCGGCAGGGCGCCCGCTCGGTGACCCAGCTGGAGATCATGCCGGCGCCGCCGGAGTCGCGGGCGCCGGGCAACCCGTGGCCGACCTACCCGATGGTCATGCGGGTGTCCTCCGCGCACGAGGAGGGCGGCGAGCGGCTGTACTCGGTGAGCACCGAGCGCTTCCTGGGCGACGACGAGGGCCGCGTGCGCGCGCTGGTGCTGCACGAGGTCGAGCAGGTCGACGGCCGGTTCCGCAAGGTCGAGGGCACCGAGCGCGAGCTGCCCGCCCAGCTGGTGCTGCTGGCCATGGGCTTCACCGGCGTGCAGCGCGAGGGCCTGGTGGAGGCGCTGGGCCTCGACGTCGACGGGCGCGGCAACGTCGTCCGCGACGACGAGTTCGCCTCCTCCGTGCCCGGCGTGTTCGTCGCCGGGGACGCCGGCCGCGGCCAGTCGCTGATCGTGTGGGCCATCGCCGAGGGCCGCGCCGCCGCGGGCGCCGTCGACCAGTGGCTGACCGGCAGCAGCATGCTGCCCCGGCCGGTCACCCCCACCGCGGTCGCGCTCCGGTGAGCGAGGGGGCCGGGTCCGGCGACACCGCGGGGCCCGGTCCCCGCCCGTCCGGCGGCGCTTGGGAACCGCCGACTAGCGTCTCGGGCATGTCCCGCCGCGCGAAGATCGTCTGCACCCTGGGCCCGGCCACCAGCTCCCTCGAGCAGATCACCGCCCTCGTCGAGGCGGGGATGGACGTGGCCCGGCTCAACTTCAGCCACGGGTCGCACGCCGACCACGAGCAGGCCTACCTCAACGTGCGGAAGGCCTCGGACTCCACCGGCCACGCCGTCGCCGTCCTCGCCGACCTGCAGGGCCCCAAGATCCGGCTCGGCACGTTCGCCGACGGCCCGGTGCACTGGGCCACCGGCAGCCGGGTGTGCATCACCGTCGAGGACGTCGAGGGCACCGCCGAGCGGGTGTCGACCACCTACAAGGGCCTGGCCAACGACGCCCGCGTCGGTGACCGGCTGCTCGTGGACGACGGCAAGCTCGCCCTGTCGGTGGTCTCCGTCGACGGCCCGGACGTGTGGTGCCTGGTCGTCGAGGGCGGCGAGGTCTCCAACAACAAGGGCCTGTCGCTGCCCGGCGTCGCGGTGAGCGTCCCGGCGCTGTCGGAGAAGGACGAGGAGGACCTCCGCTTCGCCCTGCACCTGTCGGTGGACTTCGTGGCGCTGTCGTTCGTCCGCTCGCCCGACGACGTCGAGCTGGTCCGCGACATCATGCGCCAGGAGGACATCACCCTCCCCGTCATCGCCAAGCTGGAGAAGCCGGAGGCGGTGGAGAACCTCGACGCGATCGTCGAGGCGTTCGACGGGGTCATGGTGGCCCGCGGCGACCTCGGCGTGGAGCTGGCGCTCGAGCAGGTCCCGCTGGTGCAGAAGCGCGCCGTGCAGGCCGCCCGCGAGCGCAACAAGCCGGTCATCGTGGCCACCCAGATGCTCGAGTCGATGATCGGCAACTCCCGGCCCACCCGCGCGGAGGCCTCCGACGTCGCCAACGCCGTCCTCGACGGCGCCGACGCGGTGATGCTGTCGGGGGAGACCTCGGTGGGGCGCTACCCGGTCGGCGCGGTCCGCACGATGGAGCGGATCATCGCCGCCGTCGAGAGCGACGACCGGTGGGTGCCCGAGCTGACCCGGCGCTCCCGGTCGCGGTCCGGGGCGATCGTCCGGGCCGCCCGCGACATCGGCGAGGCGCTCGACGTCAAGGCGCTGGCCACCTTCACCCAGACCGGGGAGACCGCCCGCCGGCTGGCCGCGCTGCACCCCCGCCAGCCGCTGCTGGCCTTCACCGTCGACGCCCGCGTGCGCAGCCAGCTGGCGCTGTCCTGGGGGGTGGAGACCTTCATCGTGCAGTCGGTGCAGCACACCGACGACATGGTCCGCCAGGTCGACTTCTCGCTGCTGTCGATCGGGCGGCTGCGCGAGCGCGACCGGGTGGTCGTCGTCGCGGGCAGCCCGCCGAACACCGTCGGCTCGACCAACCTCATCCGCGTCCACGAAGTCGGCACCGACTCGTGACCGGCGGCGGGTCCCAGGCCGCCGCCCTCATGAGCGTCCTCGACCTCGAGGAGCGGTCGCCCGACGTCTTCGTCGGGCAGACGCCCACGACCCGGCTGCAGCGGATCTTCGGCGGCCAGGTCGCCGCGCAGGCGCTCATGGCCGCGGTGCGCACCGTGCCGGCAGAGCGCGGGGTGCACTCGCTGCACTCCTACTTCCTGCGGCCCGGGGACCCCCACGAGGAGCTGCGCTACTCCGTCGAGCGCATCCGCGACGGCCGGTCGTTCGCCACCCGCCGCGTGATCGCCTGCCAGCGGCGCCGCGGGGAGGACGTCGCCGTCTTCGCGCTGACCGCCGACTTCCACGCCGGCGAGCCCGCCGTCGTCACCCACGCCCGGCCGATGCCCGAGGTGCCCGGCCCCGAGGAGCTGCGCTCCCTGGCCGAGCACGCCGCCGGCCACGGCGCGCTGGCCGCACCGGCGCTGGAGATCAGCCGGGCCGTGGAGCAGCGGCCGCTGGCCGACCCCTTCGCCCCCGACCCGAAGACGCCGCCGCACACGCAGTCGCACGCCTGGTTCCGGGTGGCCGGCCGCCTGCCCGACGACGCCGGGGTGCACGCGGCGGCCCTCACCTTCGTCACCGACCTGACGCTGCTGTCGGCCGGGCTGGCGCGGGTGGGCGGCGGGTGGGGCGGCCGCTACGTCGGGGCCAGCCTCGACCACGCCGTCTGGTTCCACGCGCCGGTGCAGGCCGACGACTGGTTCCTCTACGAGACCGACAGCCCCGCGGCCACGGCCGGCCGCGCGCTGTGCTTCGGCAGCATCTGGGCCGCCGACGGCACGCACGTGGCCACCGTCGCCCAGGAGGGGCTCATCCGGTCACTGGGGGAGTGACGGCGGCCTCGACCGGCTGCGCGTCCTCCCCGGCGTCCTCCGTCTCGGGCTGAGGCGCCTCGGCGGCGCGCTCGGCCTCGGCGGCGCGCTCGGCCTCGGCGGCGCGCTCGGCCTCCGCCCTGCGCTCGGCCTCGGCGCGGGCGCGCTCGGCGGCGGCCTCGGCGAAGTCGGCGGCCAGCCAGTCGTGGCCCTCGCACAGCAGCGCCCACGCCCGCTCGACGTGCGCCCGCGTCGTCGCCGGCGCGCCGATCGCCACCCGCAGCACCACCTGCCCGCGCACGGTGGTGTGGGTCAGGAACACCTCGCCGCCGTCGTTGAGCCGCTCGAGCAGGGTCATGGTGGCGACGTCGGCGTCGACATCGTCGGGCCAGCGCGGCCGCAGGCACACCAGCGACAGCGGGTGCGGGACGACGACGTCGAAGCGGTCGTCGGCCTCCGCCCAGCCGGCCAGCTCCCGGGCCAGGGCGACGCCGGAGCGCACGTGCGCGCGCAACCCCTCCGCGCCGTACCAGCGCAGCACCGCCCACAGCTTCAGCGCCCGGAACCGGCGGCCGAGCTCGATCTGCCAGTCGCGGTAGTCGACCACCGCGCCGGCCTCGGTGGCGGCGTTGCGCAGGTACTCGGGGAGGATCGCCAGCGCGCCGGTGAGCGCGACGCGGTCGGCGACCCAGAAGAGGGTGGCGTCGAAGCCGGTGAGCAGCCACTTGTGCGCGTCGGTGGTGTAGCTGTCGGCCCACTCCACCCCGGCCTGCAGCGGCCGCAGCTCGGGTGCCACGGCGCTGACCCCGGCGTAGGCGGCGTCCACGTGCAGCCAGACGCCGGCGTCGCGGCAGATCGGCCCGAGCTCGGCCAGCGGGTCGACCGCGGTGGTCGACGTCGTCCCGACCGTCGCGCAGACCAGCACCGGCGTGTGGCCGCGGGCGGCGTCCCGCACCAGCCGGGCCCTGAGCGCCGCGGGGCGCATGGCGAGGTCGCCGTCGACCTCCACGACGCGGATCGCGTCGGTGCCCAGCCCGGCGATGCGCACCGCCTTCTCCATCGAGGAGTGCGTCTCGGCGCTCACGTACACCGTCGCCCGGTCGGGGTCGACGCCGTGGCGGACCGTGCCCCCGCCGCTCGCGCGGTGCAGCGCGGCCAGCAGCGCGACCAGGTTGGCCCCGGAGCTGGAGTCCTGGACCACGCCGCCGCCGCTGCCGGTCGAGCGGAAGGACGCGGGCAGGCCGAGGAGGTCGACCAGCCAGTCCAGGACGTGCTGCTCGAGCTCGGTGGCCGCCGGGCTGGTCACCCACGACATGCCCTGCACCCCGAGGCCGGCCGACAGCAGGTCGCCGAGCACCGAGGGGCCGGAGGTGTTGGCCGGGAAGTAGGCGAAGAAGCCTGGGTGCTGCCAGTGGGTGACCCCGGGGAGGACGACGGAGTCGAGGTCGGCCAGCAGCGCGGAGAACGGCTCGCCCTGCTCGGGGGCCGACGGCGGCAGCGCGGCGCGGACGTCGCCCGGCGCCACCCGCGAGCGGACGGGGAAGGACTGCACCCGCGTCCAGTAGTCGGCGATCCAGTCGACCACCTCGTGACCGTGCTGCCGGAACTGCTCGGGGGTCATGTGGGGGACGGGCTCGCTCACCCGGCCACAGTATTGCCCGCGGCGAGTGGGCCCCGGAGGGGTCCACGAGGAGCGAGGCGGCGCAGGACGAGGACTCCGGGACGCGAGCCGCCCTGCGAGGCGGTGCGAGGAGCGGGGCCCGGAGGGTGCCCGACGAGTGCCGGAGAGGGCTGCGCAGGGGCCGGGGACGGCACGTGGCCGCGGTCGTCGTCCGGAGGACGACAGTCCCGACACGGTGCCCCCGGTGCGACTCGAACGCACACTGCGCGGGTTTTGAATCCGCTCCCTCTGCCGATTGGGGTACGGGGGCTCGCCGCCGCGACCGGGGTCACGGCGCGGCCAGCGTAGCCGGGCGGCCACTGCCAGCCGCCGTCGCTAGGCTCTGCGCCCGTGAGCAGCGAGCCGACCCGGGTCCTCATCGCCGAGGACGAGGCCCTCATCCGCCTCGACCTCAAGGAGATGCTCGAGGAGGAGGGCTACGTCGTCGTCGCCGAGGCCGGCGACGGGCAGACCGCCGTCGACCGGGCCCGCGAGCTGGCCCCCGACCTGGTCATCCTCGACATCCAGATGCCCGTGCTCGACGGCCTCGCCGCCGCCGAGCAGATCGCCTCGGACCGGATCGCGCCGGTCATCGTGCTGACCGCCTTCAGCCAGCGCGAGCTGGTCGAGCGGGCCCGCGACGCCGGCGCCATGGCCTACCTGGTCAAGCCGTTCTCGAAGAACGACCTGGTGCCGGCGATCGAGGTGGCGCGCGCCCGGTTCACCGAGATCGCCGCCCTCGACGGCGAGGTGCGCACGCTCGAGGAGCGGCTGGAGGCCCGCAAGGTCGTCGAGAAGGCCAAGGGCCGGCTGATGGCCGAGCAGGGGATCACCGAGGCCGAGGCGTTCCGGTTCATCCAGCGCACGGCCATGAACGAGCGCACGTCGATGAAGGCGCTGGCCGAGCGCATCCTGGCCGGCGACGCGACCCCGGCGGAGGGTGCACCCTCCTGAGTGACAGCGGTGGCCCGGGTGATAGGTGCAGGTCACGACCTCGTCACGGTCTCCGCCCACCCACTTCCGCTCCCTGTGGCAGCGGTTACGTTCTGCGGACTGACGGGGCCGGCGCGTCCGCGCCCGGCCCATCGCACCCGACGAACGACAACTGGGAGTTGCTGGATGCGCACGCGTACCTACGCCCGCAGCATCGCCGTCACGTCCGCCGCCCTGATCGCCCTCACCGCCTGCGGTGGCGGGGACGACGGGGACTCCGGCGGCGGCTCCGGCGGTGGCGGCGACGCCGCGAGCGGCGAGAAGCAGGTCAACATCTACGGCACCGACGGCAACATGGGCAACGCCCTCGGTGAGGACTTCACCGAGGACGGCGCGCTCGCCGGCATGAAGGGCACCACGCCCCTCACCGAGCTGGGCTCGGACTTCACCGACCGGCTGCTCGAGGTCGACCCGAACCTGCAGGACTACAACTACGCGGGTGAGACCTACGACGCGGTGATCGTCACCGCGCTGGCCGCGCAGGCGGCGGGCACCAACGACGCCAACGTCTTCAAGGAGTACGTCAACGGCATCACCGCCGGCGGCGACAAGTGCGAGGACTACCAGGCCTGCCTGGACATCATCAACGCCGGTGGCAACGTCGACTACGACGGCATCTCCGGCCCGCTGGCCTTCACCGACGCCGGTGAGCCCGCCGCGGCGAGCTTCGGCCTGCTGCAGTTCGGCGAGGACAACCAGCTCGACAACGACGCCACCGAGTTCGTCATCGCCGGCGACGAGGCCAACGCCAGCACCAACGAGGGCCCGGCCTACGCCCCGGCCGGCACGACCGGCGGCCCGCTGGTCATCGGCACGCTGCTGCCGCTCACCGGCAACCTGGCCTTCCTCGGCCCGCCGGAGGTCGCCGGCGCCAAGCTCGCGCTCAACGACATCAACGCCGCCGGCGGCGTCCTGGGCCAGCCGGCTCAGCTCGTCGAGGGTGACTCCGGTGACGCCTCGACCGACACCGCCACCCAGACCGTCGACCGGCTGCTGCAGTCGGGCGTGAACGCGATCATCGGTGCGGCGTCCTCCGGCGTGAGCCTCACGGTCATCGACGCCATCACCGGCGCCGGTGTCCTGCAGTTCTCGCCGGCGAACACGTCCGACCAGTTCACGACGTACAACGACAACGGGCTGTACTTCCGCACCGCCCCGCCGGACACGCTGCAGGCCCGCGCCCTCGCCGACCTGATCATCGCCGACGGCAACAACACCGTGGGGATCCTGGCCCTCAACGACCCCTACGGCACCGGGCTCGCGGACAACACCAAGAACAACCTGGTCAGCGCCGGTCTGTCCGAGGACGACATCGTCTCCATCACCTACGACCCGCAGGCGGCGAACTTCGACGCCGAGGTCCAGCAGATGGTCGACTTCAACCCCGACGCCATCATCGTGATCGGCTTCGAGGAGTCCTCCCGGATCCTGCAGGGCCTCAACGACCAGGGCATCGGCCCGCAGCGCTGAGCGACCCCGGGAGCGCTGTGAACGCGCAGCGCTGACCTCGCACCACCCGGCAGCGGCCCGGTACCCCTCAGGGGGTGCCGGGCCGCTGTGCTGTCGGAGTGCGCCACGGTCGGTCGGGCAGCCCGCGTCGTCCGCCGCACGATCAGGTCAGCTGATCGTGCGGCGGGGGGGGGGGGGGGGGGGGGGGGGGGGGGGGGGGGGGGGGGGGGGGGGGGGGGGGGGGGGGGGGGGGGGGTGGGGGGGGGGGGGGGGGGGGGGGGGGGGGGGGGGGGGGGGGGGGGGGG
>NZ_JBJGYI010000035.1:0-50747 GCF_054049915.1 Geodermatophilus sp. SYSU D00766 | reverse complement strand
CCCCCCCCCCCCCCCCCCCCGCCCCCCCCCCCCCCCCCCCCCCCCCCCCCCCCCCCCCCCCCCCCCCCCCCCCCCCCCCCCCCCCCCCCCCCCCCCCCACGGAGGAGAGCCGCGTGACGACGACGCCGCAGGACGCCCGCACCGACCCGACGCCGCTCGCGCCGGGCGCCCCCCGCTCGGGGACGACGTTCCTCGGCCTGCCCACCGCGCCCCGCGGGGTGGGTCACCTGCGCGGCGAGCAGCCCTTCCCCGACGCTGCCCGCACGGCACTGCGCGACGGGCAGCTGCGGGCCAACCTCGGCCGGGCGACGACGACGATCCGCGGCAAGCGCGCCGCCGTCGTCTCCGAGGTGCCGCACTGGGAGCAGCTGCGGCAGGCCGGTAGGGCGCTCAAGGCCGCCACCATGGCGCGCCTGGACGAGCACCTCGAGGAGCTCGAGCGCCAGGTCAGCGCCCGCGGCGGGGTCGTGCACTGGGCCCGCGACGCCGCCGAGGCCAACCGCATCGTCACCGGGCTGGTGCGGGCCACCGGCAGCGACGAGGTGGTCAAGGTCAAGTCGATGGCCACCCAGGAGATCGGCCTCAACGAGGCGCTGGAGACCGCCGGGATCAGCGCCGTCGAGACCGACCTCGCCGAGCTGATCGTGCAGCTCGGTGAGGACGCCCCCAGCCACATCCTCGTGCCGGCCATCCACAAGAACCGCGCCGAGATCCGCGAGATCTTCCGCCGCACCATCCCCGGCGTCGACCCCGCCCTCACCGACGACCCCCGGCAGCTGGCGATGGCCGCCCGCGCGCACCTGCGCGAGCGGTTCCTGCGCGCCCGGGTCGCCGTCAGCGGGGCCAACTTCGCCGTCGCCGAGACCGGCACGCTCGCCGTCGTCGAGAGCGAGGGCAACGGCCGGATGTGCCTGACGCTGCCGCAGACGCTGATCACCGTCATGGGCATCGAGAAGGTCGTGCCGCGGTGGGCCGACCTCGGCGTCTTCCTGCAGCTGCTCCCCCGCTCCTCCACCGGCGAGCGGATGAACCCCTACACCTCGCTGTGGACCGGGGTCACCCCCGGCGACGGGCCGGCCGAGTTCCACCTGGTGCTGCTCGACAACGGCCGGACGGCGGTGCTCGCCGACGAGGTGGGCCGCGAGGCGCTGCACTGCATCCGCTGCTCGGCCTGCCTCAACGTCTGCCCCGTCTACGAGCGCACCGGCGGGCACGCCTACGGCTCGGTCTACCCCGGCCCGATCGGCGCGGTGCTCTCCCCGCAGCTGACCGGCGTCGAGGACAACGCCTCGCTGCCCTACGCCTCGTCGCTGTGCGGGGCCTGCTACGACGTCTGCCCGGTGGCCATCGACATCCCCTCGATCCTCGTGCACCTGCGCGCCGAGCACGTCGAGGCGGTCGCCAGAGACAGGGAGCGGCCCACCGCCGAGGCGGTCGCCTTCCGCGGGCTGTCCCGGGTGATGAGCACCCCGCGGCTGTGGCGCCTGGCCCAGCGCGCCGCCGGGCTCGGCCGGTTCCTCGCCCGAGGCCGGCCGACGCTGCCGGCCGCGCTGCCGCCGCCGGCCAGCGCCTGGACCCGCACCCGCGACCTGCCCGCCCCGCCCGGGAGGACGTTCGTGCAGCAGTGGACGGAGGAGCACCGCTCGTGAGTGCGCGCGAGGAGGTGCTCGGCCGCATCCGGACGGCGCTCGGCGGGCACCGCCCGGTCGTCGAGGTCCCGCCGGTCCCGGGGCCGCGCTCGCTGCCACCGGCCGAGCTGCTCGACCTGCTCGCCGAACGCGTCGAGGACTACCGGGCCACCGTGCTGCGCTGCGCGCCCGCCGACGTCCCGGCGACCGTGCTCCGCGGCCTCGACCAGGCACTGGGCGCGGGGTGGGACCCCGCCGGCGTCGTCGTCGCCCCGGGGGTGCCGGCCGCCTGGCGGCCCGCCGGCGCTCCTGAGGACGACGGCCGGCCCGCGGTGGGCCTGGCCGCGTTCGCCGCGACGCTGACCGGGGTGGCGACGGCGATCGCCGAGACCGGCACGCTGGTCCTCGACGGGTCGCCGCGGTCGGGCCGGCGGGCGCTGTCGCTGCTGCCCGACGTCCTGGTGTGCGTGGTGGAGACCGCGCAGGTGGTGCCCGACGTGCCCGACGCGCTGGCCCGGCTGGACCCGCTCGCCCCGCTGACGATGGTCAGCGGCCCCTCGGCGACGTCGGACATCGAGCTGCAGCGGGTCGAGGGCGTGCACGGCCCGCGCACGCTCGTGGTCGTCCTCGCCGGCTGACGCCCGCCCGGCGGGGCGCCCAGTGTCGACCGGCCGTCGTCTCCCGCCCCCCCGAGACAGCACCACGTCGACACCGGCGCCGACCGTGGTGGCGTACTGGAACGGCCCCCTCGCAGGGGCCCGCCGCGAGCTCGCGAGCGGTGGGGGCCAGGGGGTCCGTCAATCGATGGGTTCGGGAAAGGTCGCGCGCACGGCGGGCATGTCGAGGGCGCGGACCGTGGCGACGAGCAGGTCGAGGGAGTCCTCGGGCAGCCAGCCCGGCTCGGCGAACACCAGCACGCCGTCGCGGTAGACCATCAGGGTGGGCGCCGAGCGCACCCGCAGCTCCACGGCCAGCGCCACCTCGGCGTCGGCGTCGACGGCGGCGAAGAGCAGGTCGGGGTGGCGCTCGGCGGCGGCGTCGAACACGGCGGCGAAGGCCCGGCTCGACCCCGACCGCGGCGTGCGGAAGTCGACCAGCACGATGCCCGGCGCCGACACCGCGGCGGCGAAGTCGGCCCCGGTGAGCTGGATGGTCCCCATGCGCACCTCCCGTCCGCCGACCAGTGTGACCCCCGGGGCCGGGCCGGGGCAGCCGCCCGGCGCCCCGGGTGGCCGGTCCCGGGCGTGATTAGCATCGGGGGATGCAGTCCGTCGACGCGGCTCCCGCCCAGGACCGCTCGGATGCCGCCGACCCCCTCGCCCTCGAGCAGCAGGTGTGCTTCGCGCTGTCGGTCGCCGCGCGCAACGTCGTCGCCGTCTACCGCCGCTTCCTCGAGCCGATGGGCCTGACCCATCCCCAGTACCTGGTGATGCTCGCCCTCTGGCAGCACGGGCCGCTGGCGGTCAAGGACCTCTCCCGGCGGCTGCAGCTCGACCCCGGCACCCTCTCCCCGCTCGTCAAGCGCCTGGAGGCCGCGGGCCTGGTGCGCCGCGACCGCGACCCGCGCGACGAGCGGGCGCTGGCCATCGCCCTCACCGACCGGGGCCGGGAGCTGCGGGCGCGGGCGGAGGCCATCCCGGCCGGCATCGTGGCGAACCTGGGTATGCCGCTCGACGAGCTGCAGAGCCTGCACGGGGCCCTGACCCGGGTGATCGACGCCTCCCAGCGCGCCCTGGAGACCGACACCACACGTTAGTTGGTGCCCCAACCATTGGTGCACACACCATGACGGCGTACACAGGAGACATGCCGCCCGAGACGGACCCCGCGCCTCCGCCCCGCGTGCGCCCCGGCGTGCTGCGGTGGGTGGCGTACGCGATGGGGGCCGGGCTGCCCGAGCGGCACCGCACCTGGGTGCTGTACGACACGACGACGCGCACCTGGGTGCTGCGGCACGTGGCGCGCACGCTCGTGCAGCTGGCCGTCCCGATCGCGCTGGTGCTGGTCCTCGTGCCGGGCGCCTTCTGGATCCGCGGGCTGTCCGCGCTCGGCGGGCTGATCCTCGGCATGGCGTTCTCCCTGGCCTACATGACCGAGGCGGTGGAGAACCGGGTGAAGAAGGCCGGGTACGCCCCCGGCTCGGCGCAGGCCGTCCGCGACCTGGCGGGCCGGGACCGCGACGCGCGCGACTCCGAGCGCCGCCGGGCCGCGGCCGCGAAGCGGGCGGCCCGCTACCGCGAGCGCCGCGGCGGCTGACCCGTCCCGCGAGGCGGAGCGTCGGACGGGGTGCCGACGGTGCCCGCTCACGTACGCTGCGTCCCCGACGCCCGGAGGAGACCCCGGGCCGGGACGGAGCCGAGGTGAGTGGACCCACCCGGGACGACGCACCCGCCACCGGGGGCGACCGCTACCGGTTCCTGGCCGAGGTCACCTGGTCCCTCGCCGAGAGCCTCGACACCGCCACGGCCGCCGACCGGCTCGCCCGCCTGGTGGTGCCGCGGCTGGCCGACTGGGCCACGGTCACCGTCGTCGCCGGCGACGGCGCGCCCGGCACCGTCGCCCGCGCCCACCACGACCCGGCCCGCCTCGCCGACGTCGACACCTACCTCGCCGGCCGGGTCGCCGCGCCGCGCGACCAGGCCCAGCTCGCGGCCGCGATGTACGGGACCGAGCCGGTGCACCTCACCCGGGTCGAGCCGGAGCTCGGGCCGGGGTCGCTGCCCGACGGCGAGGTGCGCGGCGCCTGGCAGCGGCTGGACCCGCGCTCGAGCCTGTTCGTCCCGCTGCACGCCCGCGGCTCGGCGGTGGGCGTCCTGTCGCTGGTGCGCTGCGGGGACCGCCCGCCGGCCGGGCCCGACGACGTCGCGCTCGCCGTCGAGGTCGCCCGCTGCGCGGCGCTGGCGCTGGACAACGCCCGCCTCTACGGCCGGCAGGTGCGGGTGGCCGAGACGCTGCAGCACAGCCTGCTGACCCCACCGCCGCAGCCGCCCGGTCTCGAGGTCGCCGTCCGCTACCGGCCCGCGGTGTCGCAGGACCTCGTCGGCGGCGACTGGTACGACACCGTCGTCCTGCCCGACGGCGCCACGCTGCTGGTCATCGGCGACGTCACCGGCCACGGCGTGGAGGCCGCCGCGGCGATGGCCCAGCTGCGCAGCGCCGTCCGCACGCTGGCCTACGACTCCCCCGACGGGCCGGCCGGGACCCTCGACCGGGTCGACCGCGTGCTGGCCGGGCTGCACGTCGGCACGCTGGCCACCGCGCTCGTCGCCCGGCTCGAGGCGGCCACCGACGGGACGGCGACCCGCCCGCTGCGCTGGTCGTCGGCCGGGCACCTGCCGCCGCTGCTGCTGGCCGCCGACGGCGGGGTGCGGCTGCTGGCCACCCCGCCGCAGCGCATGCTCGGCACCGACCGGCCCGGCGACCGCACCGACCACGTCACCGCCCTCGGACCGGGCGAGACGCTGCTGCTGGTCACCGACGGGCTGGTCGAGGCCGGGCGCCGCGGCATCGACGAGGGGCTGGCCCGGGTCGCCGGCGCGCTGGGCGGCCTGGCGGGCCTGTCGGCCGACGCACTCTGCGACCGGCTGCTGAGCCGGGTGCTGCCCGACCGCACCGACGACGACGTCGCGGTGCTCGCCGTCCGCGTGCTGCCCGGCTGACCGGCGCCCGCTCACCCCCAGAACGCGCGGACCTCCCCGGCGACCCGCTCGGCCTGCGCCCGGCCGGCCCGGGCGGCGGGCGCGCGGGTGGCGGGGTCGAGCGGGTTCGCGCCGAACGCCGCCCGCGACGCCTCGTCGGCGAGGAGGAGGTGCACCTCGCCGTCGCGGCGGAGGGTGGCCAGCTCGTCGTCGAGGGAGGGCCCCAGCGGGCTGCCCGGGAACCCGCCCATCGGCGCCACCACCAGCACGCGGTCGCAGCCGGCGGCGAGGTCGGCGTTGGTGGGCGAGCGCAGGCCGCCGTCCATGAACCGGCGGCCGCCGACGGTGATCGGCGGGTAGACGCCGGGCACGGCGCACGAGGCGGCGACGGCGTCGACCAGCGGCCAGCCGGTGTCGCGGTCGACGGCCAGGAACCCCCCGTCGGCGGTGTCGATCGCGGTGACCACCAGCCGGGCCGCGGGCCAGCCGGCCGACCCGATGCGGGCAGCGATCACCGCCCGCCGCTCGGACTCCGGCATCGTCCGCGCGCGCAGCGCCAGCGCGCCGACCCGGGCCCGGGCGTCCTGCTCCCCGGTCGCCCCGGCCAGTGCCTCGGCGAGGGCGGAGAGGAAGGACCCGCCGTCGAAGGGCACCGCCCGCTCGCCGGCCGGCACCGGGCCGAGCTGCGCGGCGTGGGCCTCCTGCAGGTCGGCGCCGGTGCGCAGCAGCGCGCCGACGACCGAGCCGGCCGAGGTGCCGACGACGAGGTCGGCGGCGCCGGCGTCGACGCCGGCCGCGGCCAGTCCGGACAGCAGTCCGATCTCCCAGCCGATGCCGGCGATCCCCCCGCCGCCGAGGACGAGCGCGCGGCTCACCTCGCGGCTCCGTGGCGGGGGCGTGGGTGCGGGGCGCCGGCGACCGGCGGGAGGGGGTCGGTCATGCGGGCCAGTGTGCACACGGAGCCCGGACGCGATAGTCAGGACGCATGAGCCGGGAGGGCACGACCACGGGCGCACTGCCGGAGCGGCTGGTCGGCGAGGCGGTGGCCGCGCTGGGCGAGGCGGAGGCCGACGCGTTCCTGGCCCGGGTGGAGCTGGCGCTGCCCGACGTCACCGGGGCGCTGGCCGTCCTCTACGGCGACCGGGCCGGTGAGCTGCTCGACCGCGGGCTGCGGATCGCGCTGCAGGCCGCCGCGCAGCGGCCCGAGCCGCTGCGCCGCCTGGACCGCCGCCGCGAGATCGACCCCGGCTGGTTCCTGCGGTCCCGGGTGCAGGGCTACGTCTGCTACGTCGACCGGTTCTGCGGCACGCTCGACCGGCTGCCCGACCACCTCGACCACCTGGCCTCGTTCGGCACCACCTACCTGCACCTGATGCCGCTGTTGCGGCCGCGCGAGGGCGAGAACGACGGCGGGTACGCGGTGGCCGACTACCGCGCCGTCGACCCGCGGCTGGGCACCATGGCCGACCTCGAGGCGGTCGCGGCCGCGCTGCACGGGCGCGGGATGAGCCTGTGCATCGACCTCGTGCTCAACCACACCGCCCGCGAGCACCCGTGGGCGCAGGGCTGGCTGGCCGGCGACCCCGCCCACGCCGGCTTCTACACCGCCTTCCCCGACCGGACGATGCCCGACGCCTACGACGCGACCATCCCGGAGGTCTTCCCCGACCGGGCGCCGGGGTCGTTCACGTGGGTGCCCGAGGCCCGCGGCGGGGACGGCGGCTGGGTCTGGACGACGTTCTGGCCCTACCAGTGGGACCTCGACTACACCAACCCCGAGGTGACCCTCGCGATGCTCGGCGAGATCACCTGGCTGGCCAACCGCGGCGTCGACGTCTTCCGGATGGACGCCGTGCCGTTCATGTGGAAGCGGCTGGGCACCACCTGCCAGAACCAGCCCGAGGGTCACACGCTGCTGCAGCTGCTGCACGCGCTGACCCGGGTGGCCGCCCCGGGCGTCGTCTTCAAGGCCGAGGCGATCGTGGCCCCCGACGACCTGGTGCCCTACCTCGGCGCGCACGAGCGGCACCGCCCGGAGTGCGAGCTGGCGTACCACAACTCGCTCATGGTGCTGATGTGGAGCAGCGTGGCCACCGGCGAGGTCCGGCTGGCCCGCCAGGCGCTGGGCCGCATGAAGCCGATCCCGCCGAGCACCACGTGGGTCACCTACGTGCGCGGCCACGACGACATCGGCTGGGCGGTCACCGACACCGACGCCGCCGCCGTCGGCCTGGACGGCTTCGCCCACCGGCGCTTCCTCAACGACTTCTACTCCGGCCGCTTCCCCGGCTCCTTCGCCCGCGGCGCGCTGTTCCAGGAGAACGAGACCACCGGCGACGCGCGCATCTCCGGGTCGGCCGCCTCGCTGTGCGGCATCGAGGACGCCCTCGACCGCGGGGACGAGACGGCCCTGGAGGCCGGGCTGCGCCGGCTGGTGCTGCTCTACGCGGTGGCCTACGGCTTCGGCGGCATCCCGCTGCTCTACATGGGCGACGAGCTGGCGCTGCGCAACGACACCGGCTACCTCGAGGACCCGCGGCGGGCCCCCGACAACCGGTGGATGCACCGCCCGCCGATGGACTGGGCCGCGGCCGCCCGCGCCGCCGACCCCGGCACCCTCGAGGGCCGCGTCGCCACCGCGCTGCGCCGGCTCGGCGACGCCCGGCGGGCGCTGCCCGCCCTCGACGGCGGCACCGACACCGAGGTCCTCGACGCCGGCGACGACGCCGTCCTGGTGTGGCGGCGCCGCCACCCCCGGCACGGCACCTTCGTCGGGCTGGCCAACGTCGCGTCCACCCCGCGGACGGTCGACGCCGACACCGTCACCGGGTTCGGCACCTTCGCCTTCGTCCACGGCAGCGACGGCCCGCTCGGGGTGGAGGACGGCCGGGTCGTGGTGCCGGCCCTGGGTTTCGCCTGGTTCGCCGAGCCCTGAGCAGGGAGGGTCCGACGGGTGGACACCAACCGGGAGATCGTGGCCGACGCCTTCGCGGCGTGGTCCCGCGGCGAGCGGTACGTGGCGAGCATCTTCGCCGAGGACATGACCTGGGAGATCGTCGGCCGGTCGCGGGCGGCGGGCAGGTACGGCAGCGCCCGGGAGTTCAGCGACGAGGTCCTGCACCCCTTCGGCGCGCGGTTCCGGCCGGAGGCGCCGTTCCGGCCGGTCACCGTCCGCGGCGTCTACGCCGACGGCGACGTGGTCGTCGTGCTGTGGGACGGCGAGGGCACCACCACGGCGGGCACGACCTACCGCAACACCTACGCGTGGTTCCTGACGATGCGCGACGGCCGGGTGGTCGACGGCACCGCCTTCTACGACAGCATCGCGTTCGACGAGCTGTGGGACGGCGTGCCGCCGGACGCGTCCCGCGCGACGTAGGACCCGCCGCACCCCGCACGGGCCGCCGGGGTCTCACCCGGAGGGGGCATCCACCCGCGACGCCGCCGGGTCGATCAGACGGGTGACACCGCCCGCCCGACGGAAGCAGACCGGCATGGCCCCGCGCACCCCCGCAGCCCGCACCCTGGGCGCGCTGCTCGTCGGCGTCTGCACGGCCGGCGTGCTCACCACCGCGCTGCTGCCCCCGGCGGGCGCCGCACTGGTCTCCGACCTCACCCAGGCGCTGGCCTCCGCCGCTGCCGCGGCGGCCACCGCCACGCACGCCGCCCGGTGCGGCGGCCGGCGGGCGCGGGCGGCCTGGTGGCTGCTGGCGGGCGCCTGCGCGGCCTGGTCCGCGGGGCAGGCGTACTGGACGGTGCTCGCGCTGCGCGGCGCGGCGCCGTTCCCGTCGCTGGCCGACGTCGGCTTCCTCGGGTTCGCCGTCCTCGCCGTGCTCGCGCTGGTCGTGCACCCGGCCGGCGGCGGGCGCACCGGCCTGTGGCAGCGGTTCCTCGACGCGCTGATGACCGCCGGCGCCGTGGGCCTGGTCAGCTGGCAGACGGCGCTGGGCGCGGTGCTGCGCGAGGACACCGGCCACGACGTCGTCGTCCGGCTGCTGCTGGCCGCCTACCCGGTCGCCGACGTCGCCCTCGTCGTGCTCGCCGTCCTCCTGGTCACCCGGACCTCCGGTGACCGCCGGCCGCTCAACCTCGTGGCCGCGGGGGTCACCGCCCTCGCCGTCGCCGACAGCGCCTTCACCTACCTGGCCGCCACCAGCAGCTACGACGGCGGCACCGCCGACGCCGGCTGGACGGTGGCCTTCGTGCTGCTCGCCGTCGCCGGGCTGTGCCGCCCGGGCCGGCCGGCCGGCACCACGACCGCGGACCGCAGGGTCGGCCGGGCCGGCGCGGCGGCCTCCCTGCTGCCCTACGCGCCGGTCACCACCGCGCTGGCCACCACCCTGGCGCTGAGCCTGGCCGGGACGCCGCTCTCGCGCGGGGAGATGGTGGCGGCCACCGCGGTCATCGCCGCGCTCATCGCCCGGCAGTACATGACCGTCCGGGAGAACGTCCGCCTCGCCGCCGACCTCGCCGCCCGCGAGACGCAGCTGCGGCACCTGGCCTTCTCCGACCCGCTCACCGGCCTGGCCAACCGGTCGCTGTTCCTCGACCGGCTGCAGCACGCCCTGGCGCTGCACGCCCGGGACATGCGGCCCGTCGCCGTCGTGTTCCTCGACCTCGACGACTTCAAGTCGGTCAACGACACCCTTGGCCACGCGGCCGGCGACGAGCTGCTGCTGCGGGTCGCCGAGCGGCTCACCGGCGCGCTGCGCGGCGGCGACACGGTGGCCCGGCTCGGAGGGGACGAGTTCGCCGCGCTGCTGGAGGACGGCGGGGACCCGATGGAGGCCGCCGCGCGGATCGCGGCGGCGATGGACGTGCCGTTCACCGTCGCCGGCCGGACCCGCGCGGTGGGGGCCAGCACGGGCGTGGTCGCCCTCGGCGCCGGCGACGCGGCGGTGGGCGCCGACGAGCTCATGGCCCGCGCCGACGCGGCGATGTACACGGCCAAGCGCACCGGCAAGGGCCGCGTGGTCCACCACGGCGTGCCGGCCTAGAACCGCCGCGCCGGCCGCCCGTGCACCGTGCTCGGCCGCGGGCCGGCATGTCAGGGGTCCGCCGTGGCTCCGTCCTGCCGCCGCCGGGCGATTCCGGACTCACACCGGACCGGGACCGGGCTGGGGCCTGTCCGCGCCCCGGACGCTGTCGAGCACGGTCTGCCCCTGCTGATCGACCAGACGGGTGAACAGCTGCTGCGCGTACCCGAAGACCAGTGCCCAGGCCAGGATCTGCGCGGACGTGTCCAGCGCGCTGAGGCCGGGGATGAACTGGCCGCGCATGAGGAGGAGTCCGAGGAACGCGGTGACAGCGCCGGTCGGCAGCTTGAGCGCAGCGAGTGCAACGGGCAAGCCGTACCGCTCGGACGATCCCTTCATGCGGCGGATGGCCGCAGCACTCGCGATCGCTGCTGCGGTGAGCCCGACGAGCTCGACCACGATGAGGTCCTGCGGCCGCGCCGTCTCCGCCGTCACGTCGTCGATGTCGCGCAGCGGTATGCCCGGCTGCGGCTGGCCTCCCAGCGGGATGAAGGGTCCGGACTGGTTCGTCGGGCACACGACCGTCGCGATGCCCGCTTCCTCGGGGGCGAAGCACACGGGGAACAGGGTCTGGTAGAGGAAGCCCGTCACCGCGACGGCGACCGCGAGGACGGTCATGAAGACGGTGGTCGCCACCACCACGTTGCGGAAGCTCCGCAGGCGCACGTGCTCGCGGAGCGCAGCCGAGCTGGCGCCTCTCACGATCGTCACGATCTTGCGGCGCTCATCGTCCACGATCCGCAGCTTCGCCTCGGGGGTCGGAACCACCGAGTCCTGGAGCTGCGGATGGTCCGGATCCCGTATCCCCAGCCTCCCGGTGATGGCCTCGAACTCCTGACGCCGCGGGTCCGTCGGGGGTAGGTGGCACTGCACGTGCCGGAGCAGGCACGGCATCTGACCCAGGACGTACGCGGGCGGCAGGAGGTTCAGGAGGTGGGCCTCGGCAGCGTCGAGGTTGCTGGTCGCCCGCTCGATGAGCGGGCCGTTCCGGAACAGCCGGAAGCGTCTGTGCGGGTTGAGCCTCGCAACCCGAGCTGCCTCTCTCGCCGCCGTGAGATGACGTCGGATGGCCAGCACCAGGGCCTCGTCGTCGCTGCGCGGGTTGCTCCGCTGGACCCATGCACACAGCGCTTCCAGCTCCGCGGCCCGCGTCAGGGTGCCCTCGCGCCACGCCACCCAGACAGGCCCCCCGACCGGGGGCAGATTGAGGTCCGGGAGATCGGCTCCGGGGCGCGGTCCCGGCGTCGTCGCGGTGGTCGTGGCAGCGTCCCCTGCCGGCGCCGGTGGTATCGCGGTGGCCACCGCGCGCCTCGGGGGACGGGCGTGGTTCCTTGGTCGGAGGTCCATGTCACACCTCGGTACGGGTTCGCCCCACGGCACCGTCCACGGGCGAGGGAGGGCCGTGGCCGGTGCACGGGCGCGTGGATCTGGCTCGCCGTGCTGGCCGGTCGGCTCCGGGGAGCGGCGACGCCTTCTCGTCGGTTCGTTCCCCCCGCCCTCCCGGTTCGGACGGGCGGGTTCCGGCGCCGATCGGGTCGCATCCTCCGTCGACGCCGTCACAGGACCGTCAACGGACCGTCACCGTCCCCACCGCGTCACCGACCGGCCCCGAGCGCCTTCGCCGCGGTCCCGGCTCCCCGGACCCGGCTGTGGCGCTCAGTCGGCGAAGAACGCGCCGAGCGCGGCGGCGACGTCACCGGAGCCGCGGACCAGCCGCAGCCGGCCGCGGCCGAGCCGGGCCAGGTCGCGGCCGAGGTCGACGTCGCGCTCCCCGGAGACGTCGAGCAGCACGTCCAGCCGCGGCAGCCGCGCCGCCACCGCGCGCGGGTCGGGCCCGGCGTTGTGCACGCAGTCACTGAGCAGCAGCACCCGCGCGTCGCGGGCCGGCGCGCCCGCCAGCTGCCGGCCCGCCGTCTCCAGCGCGAAGGCCACGTTGGTCAGCCCCTGGGTGGGCACCCGCAGCAGCAGGTCCAGGACGGCGGGCGGGGGCACGGTCTCCCCGGGCCGGACCAGCACCGCGGCGTCGGACCAGAACGCGACGACGCCGACCCGGTCGCGGGCCAGCTCGCCGGCCAGCGCGCCCACCGCCGCGGCCGCCGTCCGCACCCGCTCCCCGCGCATCGACCCGGACACGTCGACGACGAGCACGACCGAGCGCCGCTGCCGCACCCGCTCGCGCACCAGCACGTCCCGCTCCCCCGGGTAGGGGTTGCCGGCGACCGCGTCGAGGGTGCGCTCGAGGTCGAGCTCGTCGGAGCCGCCGTTCCACGGCAGGGTGCGCAGCTCCCCCACCCCGCGGCGGGGCCGCCGGTCGACCGGCGGGCGCGGCACCGCCAGCCACCGGGCGATCGCCCGGGCGCGGCGCCGGGTCTCCGCGTCGGCGCCGCCGGTGCCGAGGTCGGCCAGCGGCACCAGCTCGGCCGGCTCGTCGGTGGTGCCCGGGGCGCTGCCCCCGCCCGGCCCGCCGCTGCGGGTGCGCCGCCGGTCGCCGGAGGACAGCGCCAGCCCGGCCCCGCCGGGGACCGGCCGGTACAGCGAGGGCTGCTCGGTGAGCTGCTTGGGCCGGCGGCGCGCCGGCCGGGTCCCGCGCGGGGCGCCGCCGCGGCCCCGGCGGGTCACCGGGGAGTCGGCCGCAACCGTCCTTCAACCGGGGCCGGCCGCCGCAGGGGCGAGCAGGAAGTGGTCCTCCCAGATCTCCCGGAGCACCGCCTCCGGCGTGGACTCCACCGTCTCGTCCACGGCGATGCGTCCCGACAGCGCCAGCAGCAGCGCGTCGAGCACCGTCGCCGTGTAGTCCTCCGGCAGCCCGCGCGGCGGCTCCAGTGACGGCTCGTCGGGCAGCGCGACGTCGCGCATGTCGGCGAGCTGGGCGGCCACCAGGGCGAGGTCGATCGCGCCGCGGACGCTGCTGCCCTGGCGCAGGTCCTCGCGCTCGCGGGTGGCCCGGGTCAGCGCGACGGCGTCGGCCACCAGCCGCGGTGAGGCGATGCCGGTGCGGCGGGCGACGATCCCCCGCTCGGCGTCGGCGTCCTGGTAGCCCACGGCCAGCCGCACCAGCCGGTCGGAGATCGAGGCCGACAGCCGGGTGGTGCCGATGGCGTCGAAGGGGTTCATCGAGGCGACGACGCGGAAGGTGGCGCGCGCCTCCACGGTGCCCACGTGCGGCACGGCCAGCCGCCGCTCGGCCATCGCGGTGAGCAGCGTGTTGAGCGTGTCCTCGGGTGCCCGGTTGAACTCCTCCAGGTAGAGGAACCCGCCGCCGCGCATCGCCTGCACCAGCGGGCCCGGGACGAAATTCTCCGGCCGGTAGTCCTCGCGCAGCACCCGGGCGGGGTCGTGGTGCCCGACCAGCCGGGTCGGGGTGAGGTCGGCGTTGCCCTCGACGAAGACCAGCGGCACGCCCCACTCGGCGGTGATCGCCCGCAGCAGCGTCGACTTCGACGTGCCCGGCGGCCCCTCCAGGACGACGTCGCGGCCGGCGGCGACCGCGGCCAGCAGCAGGTCGAGCTCGCGCTCGCGGCCGACGAGGTGGGCGGCGACGCGGCGGCGGACCTCCCGCACCGACGCGCCGGCGTCGTGCCGGACGCGCAGGCCGGTCACCACCGGGTCGTCGTCGGGGCCGGCGCCGGGGAGGTCGGCCGGGGGCGGGGACGGCACCCGCCGGACGCTAGTGACACCGCGTCGCGCGCAGCAACCGCAGCCGCCCCGGGTGCCGTCTGCGGGTGCGGCGGGCGGGTGCGAGGCTGGGCCGGTGGCAGACACCGCGAGGGACGTGGCGCACCGGGACGGCCGGCGCACGGAGGCCGTCCGCACCTACCGGGGGCACGGCATCCACGCCGCCCCGGGGGTGCACGAGTACGCCGCCGACCTCGTCCGCGCCGCGCTGCCCGACGGCGGGCGGGTGCTGGAGGTCGGGTCGGGGTGCGGCGCCCTGGCGCTGCGGCTGCGCGACGCCGGCATCGACGTCGTCCCCACCGACCTCGACCCGCCGCACGAGTGGATCCACCGGCTCGACCTCGACGACCCCGAGTGGACCGACGAGACCCGCGGCCCGTTCGACCTCGTCGTCTGCGTGGAGACCCTCGAGCACGTCGAGAACCCGCGGCAGGTGCTGCGCTCGATCCGCGCCCTGCTGCGCCCCGGCGGGCAGCTGCTGGTGAGCACGCCCAACGTCACGCACCCGCACTCGCGGCTGCTCACGCTGCTGCGCGGCGCGCCCTACATCTTCGGCCCGCGCCACTACCACTCCCCCGGGCACATCACGCTGCTGCCCGACTGGATGCTCACCGAGCACGTCCGGCTGGCCGGGTTCGACCGGATCGAGGTCACCACCGCCGGCGACACCCTCTACCAGGGGCCGATGCGGGCGGCCTACCGCGTGGAGATGGGGCTGCTGTGGCTGGCCGGCATCCGCCAGCGCGCCACCTCCGGCGACGGCGTCTGCACCTTCGTCACCGCGGTCGCCGTCTGACGAAGGCCCCTCCTGCCCCCCACCCCTCGCTCCGCTCGGCGCGGGCCCCTGCAGGAGGGCCGTTCCAGCCGCTCACCCGGCATGCGGAGGCGCGGGCAGGAACGGCGCCCACGACGTCGCGGTGCACGAGCCGTAGCGGTGGGCGGTCAGCTCGCAGGTGAACAGCTCCAGCGCGCTGGCCACCAGCCGCAGCGTGCCGTCGGGGTGCCCGCACGCGCCGCGCCCGGTTCCCGGCCCGCACCAGCGGGTCACCTCGTCGAGCAGCCCGGGCGGCGGGGCCGCCGGCGCGGCGAGGACGGCCAGCGCCGCCGCCACGCGGGGCAGCGCGTCCAGGCACGGCCGGCACCGGCGGGCGCAGTCGCGGGTCACCCGCTCGACCACGCGGGCGGTCTCCAGCAGCCCGCAGCGGTCGCCGGGCAGCACGGCGAGCACACCGGAGCCCAGGCGCGCACCGGCGACGGCGAGGTGTGCCGCGTCGAGGGTCAGCGCCCGCGCGGCGGCTGCCGACACCCAGCTGCCGTGGTAGCCGCCGACGAGGACCGCCCGCGCCCCGCCCAGCGGCAGCAGGTCAGCCAGCCGGCTGCCCGCGTCGGTGCCGACGTCGACGACGTCGGCGTGCGGCACCCCCGCGGCCTCCCAGCGCCGGGTGACCAGCGCGCGGCCGGCCGCCTCGGGGACCCCGCGCGCCAGCAGCGCCAGCCGGGCCAGGGTCTCGACGTTGAGCACCAGCGTCGGGCGGCCGCCCACCCCGCGGACGCGGACCGGCGGCTCCTCCGCCCGCGGCGGTGCCGGCCGGCCCCCCAGGCCTGCGACCAGCACCGACTCCTCCCCCGCCACCAGCGACGGCGCCACGGGGTGCAGCCGCACCGCCTCGCCCCGCTCGGCCAGCGCCCGGGCGACGGCGGGCAGCCTGGCCGGGGTGGCCGCCAGGACCAGGGTGGTCGCCCCGAGGGTGCGGCCGGCGAGCACCAGACCGTCGAGGACCAGGTGCGGCGCGCCGGTCAGCAGCGCCCGGTCCTTGAGCGCGGTCGGCTCGCTGTCGGCACCGTTGGCGACCACGACCGGGGCCCGGCGCGTCCGGCGCGCGGCCTCCGCGACCGCCCGCACCTTGACCGCCGTCGGGAAGGCCGCACCGCCGCGGCCGGTCAGCGCGGCCGCCTCGGCGAGCGCGGCGGCGTCGGCCCGCGGCTGCGGCCCGTGGGTGGCCAGGTGGTCGGCGAGCGACGGCCCGGGGGCGGCGAGCAGGCCGGGGGCGGCGAGGGCGGTCACCGGGCCCGCCGTCCCGGGACCGGGCCGGGGCCGCCGTCGCCGTGCGGACCCGGGCCGGTCCGGCGGACGGGGGGTGCGGGCATCGGTTCCTCCTCGTGGCGTCACGCGGAGGCTGGGGGCCGGACCTGCCGTCCCCCCGGGGGTCACCTGGGAATTGGCTGGGAGCCTCAGGCGGGATGGACGCCGAAGGTGCGGGCCAGCCGCTCGATCTTGCGGGCGCGGCCGAGCCGGGGCAGGTCGCTGCCGTCCCGGATGACCTGGCCGCGGGCCTCGAAGTCGGCGAGGAAGGCCTGCGCCCAGGCGACGTCGGACGGGGCGGGGCTGATGACCTCGTTGATGACCGGCGCCTGGTCGGGGTCCAGGCACAGCTTCCCGGTCAGGCCGAGGGAGACGGTGACGGCCGACTGCTCGCGCAGCACCGGGTGGCTGGTGCTCACCGTCGGCCCGTCGATGGGCCCGGGCAGGTCACCGATGCGACTGGCCACCACCAGCCGCGACCGCGGGTAGGCCATCGCCAGGTCGTCGGCGCTGGTGCCGGTGTCGCGGCGGTAGTCGCCGCTGCCGAACGCCAGCCGGAACGTGCCGCGGGCCCGGGCGATGTCCACGGCCTCCTCGATGCCCAGCGCCGACTCCACGAGGGCCAGCACCGGGGTGGCGCCGCCGAGCCGGTCGAAGGTCTCGGTGACGTGCTCGGCGGCCTCGGTCTTGGCCAGCACCACACCGGCCAGCCCGGGCAGGCCGGCGAGGGCGGCGACGTCGCGCTCCCACCACGGCGTCGAGCGGTCGTTGATGCGCACCCACGCGTGGCGGTCGGCGGTCCCGAGCCAGGCGACGACGCCGTCGCGGGCCTCGTCCTTGCGGGCCGGGTCGACGGCGTCCTCGATGTCGAGGACCACCTGGTCGGCGCGGGAGGCGTAGCGCTCGTCGAAGAGGTCCGGCCGGGCGCCGTTGACCAGCAGCCACGACCGCGCGTCCGCCGGCCCGACCCTCGTGCGTGTCGTCATGACGTCATCCTCGCGCGGCGCGCCGCCGATCCCTCGGCGACTCCCGGCCGGCGGGACGTGATGCACCCCACCCGACCGGATCGGACGGTCGGCCGACCGAATCGGTCGGTCGTGGCGTACCGTCCCGTCCCGTGGTACGACCGTTCCGGCAGCAGATCGACGAGGGCATCCTCGACCGCGCCGCCGGCCTGTTCGCCCGCCGCGGGTACGCCAAGACCTCGATCCAGGACGTCGCCGGCGCCGTCGGCCTGTCCAAGGCCGGCCTGCTGCACCACTTCCCCAGCAAGGACGCGCTGCACGAGGCCGTCCTCGCGCACGCCGACGCGCTGGGCCGGCGGGTCCTCGACGGCGTGCGGCACCTCCCGCCGGGCCGGGCGCGCGACCAGCGGGCCGTCGAGGTCATCGTCGACCTCGCGCTCGGCCACCCCGGCTTCGTCGCGCTGCTGCTGGCCCCGGTCACCGAGCTGCCCGACGGCGGGGAGCACGAGCCCGGCGGCCCGGCCGACGCCGTCTTCGAGGCCTTCGGCGTCGACCCCGGCGACGACGGCGCCGACGCCGAGCGCCTGGTGCGGGTGATCGGGGCCGTCGCGGCGCTGGCCGTCCTCACCCTGACCGCCCACCAGGCGGACCGGACCACCGCGTGGCGGCCGCTGGTCGTCGCCACGTGCCTCGACGCGCTCGGACACCGCCGTCCGCGCGCGCTCCCTTCCCACCCCACCCAGGCGGAGGCCTGATCGTCCATGGCAGTCCTGTTGTCCCGTCTCGGGACCTCCTCCGCGCGGCACCGGTTCGCCGTCCTCGCCGTGTGGCTGCTCGTCCTCGTGGCGGGCGGCGTCGGCGCGGCCACCCTCGCGGGTGAGACCTCGACCGAGTTCGCCATCCCCGGCCAGGAGTCCACGACCGCGCTCGAGCGCATCGACGAGGAGTTCGGCGGGGCCGCCGGCGGGGTGAGCGCCCGGGTCGTGGTCGCCGCCCCCGAGGGCGAGCAGCTCACCACCGACCCGGAGAACGCCGCCGCGGTGACCGAGCTGGTCGCCACCCTGGCCGGGCTGCCGGGCGTCACCGCGGCGAGCAACCCGCTGGACCCGGCCGCGCCGGGCGTCAACGCCGCCCAGGACACCGGCTACAGCACGGTCAGCTACGACGCCGAGGGCGGGGTCTCCCCGGAGGAGCGCGAGGCGCTGCTGGCCGCGGTCCAGGACGCCGGGCGCGACACCGGGCTGACCGTCGAGGTCACCGGCCAGGCCGTCGAGGAGGTGCCGGCCGTCGGCGGCCCGTCGGAGGTGGTCGGCGTCGTCGTGGCCCTGCTGGTGCTGGCCGTCACCTACGGCTCGCTGGCCGTCGCCGGGATGAACCTGCTCACCGCCCTCGTCGGCGTGGGCATCGGCGTCCTCGGCATCACGATCGCCACCGGCTTCACCGAGCTGTCGTCGACCACGCCGATCCTCGCCGCCATGCTCGGCCTGGCCGTCGGCATCGACTACACGCTGTTCATCGTCACCCGCCACCGGCAGGAGCTGCTGCGCGGCACCGACGTGCACACCTCGATCGGCCTGGCCGTCGGCACCGCCGGCTCCGCGGTGGTCACCGCCGGGCTGACCGTCGTCATCGCGCTCGCCGGGCTCTTCGTCGCCGGCATCCCGTTCCTGACCCAGATGGGCCTGGCGGCGGCCGGCACGATCGTCGTCGCGGTGCTCATCGCGCTCACCCTGGTGCCGGCGGTGCTCGCCCTGCTCGGGCACCGGGTGCTGCCGAGGCGGCAGCGCGCCGCGGCGACCGGGGGTCCGGCGACCCACGCCCGCGGCCGCGGGTTCCTCGCCGGCTGGGTCACCACCGTCACCACCCGGCGGGTCGCCTCGCTGCTGGTCGCCGTCGTCGCGCTCGGCCTGGTCGCCGTGCCGGTCGCCTCGATGCGGACCACGCTCATCCAGACCCCGGCCGAGGACACCACCGCCGCCCGCGCCGAGGCCCTGCTCGCCGCGGGCTTCGGCGAGGGCTCCAGCGGCCCGATCACCGTCCTGTTCGAGGGCGAGCAGCCGACCGAGGCGGCCGCCCGGCTCATCCCGGAGGTCTCCGCGCTCGACGACGTCGCCCTGGTCACCCCGCCGGTCCCCGACGCCGACGGCACCGCGGCGCTGCTGACGGTCGTCCCGCAGTCCAGCCCGTCCAGCGAGGCCACCGAGCAGCTCGTCACCGACCTGCGCGCCCTGCTCGCCGACGCCGACGGCGTCGAGGCCTCCGTCACCGGGGCGACGGCGGTCAGCGTCGACGTCGCCCACAGCCTCGACCGGGCGCTGCCGGTGTACCTGCTGCTCGTCGTCGGGCTGGCGCTGGTGCTGCTGGTCCTGGTCTTCCGGTCGCTGCTGGTGCCGCTGGTCGGCGTGCTCGGCTTCCTGCTCACCATCGGCGCGGCGCTCGGCGCCACCGTCGCGGTGTTCCAGTGGGGCTGGCTGGCCGGCGCGGTCGACCTCGGCGCCACCGGCCCGCTGCTGAGCCTCACGCCGATCCTGGTCATCGGGATCCTGTTCGGCCTGGCCATGGACTACCAGGTGTTCCTGGTGTCGCGGATGCACGAGGCGCACAGCTCCGGGACGCCGTCCACCGAGGCCGTCCGCACCGGCTTCCGGCAGGCCGCGCCGGTCGTCGTCGCGGCCGCGCTGATCATGTTCTCGGTGTTCGCCGGCTTCGTGCCGGGCGCCGAGCCGACGATCACCTCGATCGCCTTCGCCCTGGCCGTCGGCATCCTGGTCGACGCCTTCGTCGTCCGGATGGTGCTCGTCCCGGCGGCGCTGGCGATGCTCGGCGAGCGGGCCTGGTGGCTGCCGCGCTGGCTGCGCTGGCTGCCGGTGCTCGACGTGGAGGGCGCCGCCCTGACGCGGGAGCGCCCCGCCGACCGGGCGCCGGAGCTGGTCGGCGACCCGCGCTGACCTCGCCGCCCTCACGGCCCGCCTCCCTCCCGGGGAGGCGGGCCGTGCTGTCTCATGTCGGGGTGGTCACGCCTCCGGTCACCCGTCCCCAGGTCCTGCGCTACGTCGCCTTCAGCGACGACCCCTCCGGCGGCAACCCGGCCGGCGTCGTCCTGGACGCCACCGGCCTGAGCGACGAGCGCATGCTGGCGATCGCCGCGGAGGTCGGCTTCTCCGAGACCGCCTTCCTCCTCCCCCGCCCCGACGGCCTCGACGCGCGCTACTTCAGCCCGCTGGCCGAGGTGAGCTTCTGCGGGCACGCGACGATCGCCACCGCCGTCGCCCACGCCGAGCGGCACGGCGAGGGGACGCTGCACCTGCGCACCCCCGCCGGCGAGGTGCCGGTGCGCACCGAGCGCACGCCCGACGGCGCGTGGACGGCGACCCTCACCAGCGTCCCGCCCCGTACCGCCGCGCTGTCCGAGGACGACCTGGACCTGTTGCTGGCGCTGCTGCGGACGACCCGCGACGACCTCGACCCGGCGCTGCCGCCGCGGGTGGCCTACGCCGGTGCCTGGCACCCGGTGCTGCCGCTGGCCTCGCGCGCGCGGCTGGCCGTCCTCGACTACGACATGAGCGGGCTCGGCCGGCTGATGGCCGACCGCGACTGGACGACGGTGGCGCTGGTGTGGCGGCAGGACCCGGTCACCTTCGTCGCCCGCAACCCGTTCCCGCCCGGCGGCGTCGTGGAGGACCCGGCCACGGGCGCGGCGGCCGCGGCGCTGGGCGGCTACCTGCGCGAGGGCGGGCACGTCCCGGCGCCGTCGCGGCTCACCGTCCTGCAGGGGGCGGACATGGGGCGGCCCAGCACGCTGTCGGTGTACGTCCCGGAGGGGCCCGGCAGCGGCATCGAGGTCAGCGGCCGCGCCGTCGCGATCCCCGGCTGAGCCCGGTCCCGGCTCCCTCCGATCGGGGGTGCCGTTCCCCCCTCGGAGGGGTCACAGTGCTCCCGAGCACTCCCGGAGGAGAGGACCAGCAGTGACCCAGTCGATCCCGACCAGCCCCGCCCTGCCGTCCTACGCGAGCGGGACGTCCACGGTGCCCCTGCTCGGGGACACCATCGGGGCCAACCTGGACCGGACGGCGGCTCGGGTGGCCGAGGACCACGAGGCGCTGGTGGAGTGCGCGACCGGCCGCCGGTGGACCTATCCGCAGCTGGTCGCCGACGTCGACGCCTGCGCGCTGGGCCTCGACGCGCTCGGGGTGGCCAAGGGCGACCGGGTCGGCATCTGGGCGCCCAACTGCGCCGAGTGGGTGTTCGTGCAGTACGGGACCGCCAAGCTCGGCGCCGTCCTGGTGAACATCAACCCGGCCTACCGCACGCACGAGCTGTCCTACGTGCTCAAGCAGGCCGGCATCTCGGTGCTGGTGAGCGCGCCGGAGTTCAAGACCAGCGACTACCGGGCGATGGTGGCCGAGGTGCGCGGGGACTGCCCCGACCTGCGCGAGGTGCTCTTCCTCGGCGACCCCGAGTGGGAGCGGCTGATGGAGACCGGCCGCGCCGGGGACCGCGGGCTGCTCGCGCAGCGGGAGACGCAGCTGTCGGCCGACGACCCGATCAACATCCAGTACACGTCGGGCACCACCGGCTTCCCGAAGGGCGCCACGCTCACCCACCACAACCTGCTCAACAACGGCTTCTTCGTGGGCGAGGGCTGCGGGTACACCGAGGCCGACCGGGTGTGCATCCCGGTGCCCTACTACCACTGCTTCGGCATGGGCATGGGCAACCTGGCCTCCACCAGCCACGGCTCGACGATGGTCATCCCCGCGCCCGGCTTCGACCCCGCGCTGACGCTGCGCGCCGTCCAGGACGAGCGGTGCACCTCGCTCTACGGCGTCCCCACGATGTTCATCGCCGAGCTCGCGCTGCCCGACTTCGCCTCCTACGACCTGTCGTCGCTGCGGACCGGGATCATGGCCGGCTCCCCGTGCCCGGTGGAGGTGATGAAGCGGGTGGTCAACGAGATGGGCATGCAGGAGGTGACCATCTGCTACGGCATGACCGAGACCTCGCCGGTGTCCACCCAGACCGGTGCCGACGACGACCTCGACCGCCGCACCTCCACCGTGGGCCGGGTGCACCCGCACCTGGAGGTGAAGATCGTCGACCCGGAGACCGGGCTGACCGTGCCGCGCGGCACCCCGGGTGAGTTCTGCACCCGCGGCTATTCGGTGATGCTCGGCTACTGGAACGAGCCGGAGAAGACCGCCGAGGTCATCGACCGCGCCCGCTGGATGCACACCGGCGACCTCGCGGTGATGGACGCCGAGGGCTACCTCAACATCGTCGGCCGGATCAAGGACATGGTCATCCGCGGCGGGGAGAACGTGTACCCGCGGGAGATCGAGGAGTTCCTCTACACCCACCCCGACGTCGTCGACGCCCAGGTCATCGGCGTCCCCGACGAGCGCTACGGCGAGGAGCTCATGGCCTGGGTGCGGCTGCGCGAGGGCGCCGAGCCGCTCACCCCCGAGGCGCTGCGCGCGTTCTGCGCGGGCAAGCTCGCCCACTACAAGGTCCCGCGGTACGTGAAGGTGGTCGAGTCCTTCCCGATGACGGTGACCGGCAAGGTCCGCAAGGTCGAGATGCGGCAGGTGTCGGTGGAGGAGCTCGGCCTGCAGTCGGCCGCCGCGGTGAAGAACGCCTGACCCCCAGCCCGACGGTGGGCGCTGACGCCGCATTCCGCCGGGGGGAACGCCGCGTCAGCGCCCACCGTCGGCGTCCGGACGACGACGGCGTGCGCGGAGGTGCGGCCCGGGGCCCCGGAGCTGCACACCCGCGCACGCTGTCGCCCTGACCACGAGGCATCGGAAGCTCTCCGCACGTCTGAGCGGCCCGGACGTGCGGAGAGCTTCCGATGCCCTGACGCGCCTCAGGCGGTGGCGGCGGCCTCGGCCATCGCGGCCAGCAGGCCCGCCATCTGCGGGCGGGAGACCCGGCCGGCGCTGTGCGGGGTGGAGTTGACCAGCCCGAAGACGGCGTGCGCGCGGGCCCGGCTGGCCGCGGTGCCCTCCTGCGGGCGGAGCCGGGCGAGCACCTCGACCCACACCTCGACGTAGCGGCGCTGCAGCCGGCGCACCCGCGCGGCGTCGTCGTCGGCCAGCGAGCCGAGGTCGCGGTCCTGCACGGTGATCAGCGCCGGGTTGTCCAGCGCGAAGTCCACCTGGAAGGCGATGAGCGCGCGCAGCTGGGCGACCGGGTCGGGCCCGGCCGCGGCGACCCGCTCCCGCCCGCCGTCGAGCAGCCGCCGGCTGATGCCCTCGAGCATCTCGGCCAGCATCGCGTCCTTGCTGGCGAAGTGCCGGTAGATGGCCGGGCCGGTCACCCCGACGGCGGCCCCGACGTCGTCGACCCCCACCGACCGCGAGCCGCGCTCGGCGAACAGCTGTGCCGCCGCCCGCAGGATCTGCTCGCGCCGCGACGGGCGGGCGGCGTCGGCCGAGAGCGCGGTGTCGACCTCACCGCCGGTCGCCGCCCCGGTCATGCCCGGATGGTAGCGCCGGGAGTGAACGTCGGTTAACCTCACGCCGTGACGTTAACCCCGGTTAACTCGCCGGGTCGAGCACCCCAGGTGCCCGACACCGGCACGGTCCTCGGCACGAAGGCCGACCCCCGCGGCGACGCCTTCGCCCGCAACGCCGCCGCCCAGCAGGAGCTGCGCGCCGAGTTGCACGAGAAGCTCGCGGCCGCGGCGCTCGGCGGCCCGGAGCGCACCCGCGAGCGGCACGTGGCGCGCGGTAAGCTGCTCCCCCGCGAGCGGGTCGACACCTTCCTCGACCCCGGCAGCCCGTTCCTCGAGCTGTCCCCGCTGGCCGCCGACGGCATGTACGACGAGGACGCGCCGGGCGCGGGCATCATCACCGGCGTCGGGCGGGTCAGCGGCCGCGAGGTCGTCGTCGTGGCCAACGACGCCACCGTCAAGGGCGGCACCTACTACCCGATGACGGTGAAGAAGCACCTGCGCGCCCAGGAGGTGGCGCTGCAGAACCGCCTGCCGTGCGTCTACCTCGTCGACTCCGGCGGCGCCTTCCTGCCGATGCAGGACGAGGTCTTCCCCGACCGCGAGCACTTCGGCCGGATCTTCTTCAACCAGGCCACGATGAGTGCCCAGGGCATCCCGCAGATCGCCGCGGTGCTCGGCTCGTGCACCGCCGGCGGCGCGTACGTGCCGGCGATGGCCGACGAGGCGGTCATCGTCCGCGACCAGGGCACGATCTTCCTGGGCGGCCCGCCGCTGGTGAAGGCCGCCACCGGTGAGGTCGTCAGCGCCGAGGACCTCGGCGGCGGGCTGCTGCACAGCCGCACCTCCGGCGTCACCGACCACCTGGCCGACGACGACGCGCACGCGCTGCGGATCGTCCGCGGCATCGTGGCCGAGCTCGGCCCGCGCAGCCCCCGCCCGTGGCAGGTGCGGCCCGCCGAGGAGCCGGCCCTCGACCCCGCGGAGCTGCCCGGCGTCGTCCCGGCCGACCCGCGCACGCCCTACGACGTCCGCGAGGTCATCGCCCGCATCGTCGACGGCAGCCGGTTCAGCGAGTTCAAGGCGCTCTACGGCTCCTCGCTGGTGACCGGGTTCGCGCACATCCAGGGGCACCCGGTCGGCATCGTCGCCAACAACGGGGTGCTGTTCGGCGAGTCGGCGCTCAAGGGCGCGCACTTCGTCGAGCTGTGCGACCAGCGGTCGATCCCGCTGCTGTTCCTGCAGAACATCACCGGCTTCATGGTCGGCCGCGACTACGAGGCCGGCGGCATCGCCAAGCACGGCGCCAAGATGGTCACCGCGGTGGCCTGCGCCCGGGTGCCCAAGCTGACCGTCGTCATCGGCGGCTCGTTCGGCGCCGGCAACTACTCGATGTGCGGCCGGGCCTACTCCCCCCGCTTCCTGTTCACCTGGCCCGGCGCCCGCATCTCGGTCATGGGCGGTGAGCAGGCGGCCTCGGTGCTCGCCACCGTCCGCCGCGACCAGCTGGGTGACGCCTGGAGCGCCGAGGACGAGGAGGCGTTCAAGGAGCCGATCCGCGCGCAGTACGAGCGGCAGGGCAACGCCTGGTATGCCACCGCGCGCCTCTGGGACGACGGGGTCATCGACCCCCTCGACACCCGCACCGTCCTCGGCCTGGCGCTGTCGGCGTGCGCGAACGCGCCGCTCGCGCCGGTCTCCTACGGCGTCTTCAGGATGTGACCGTGTTCGACACCGTCCTCGTCGCCAACCGCGGCGAGATCGCCGTCCGCGTCATCGCGACCCTCCGCCGGCTGGGCATCCGCAGCGTCGCCGTCTTCTCCGACGCCGACGCCGGGGCCCGGCACGTCCGCGAGGCCGACGTCGCCGTGCGGCTGGGCCCCGCCCCCGCCGCGCAGTCCTACCTGTCGATCGAGCGGCTGCTCGACGCCGCGGCCCGCACCGGCGCGCAGGCCGTGCACCCCGGCTACGGGTTCCTGTCGGAGAACACCGCCTTCGCGCAGGCCTGTGCCGACGCCGGGCTGGTCTTCGTCGGGCCGCCGGCGAAGGCGGTGGAGGTCATGGGCGACAAGATCCGCGCCAAGCAGACCGTCAGCGCCGCGGGCGTCCCCGTCGTCCCTGGGCGCACCGACCTCGGCATGACCGACGACGACCTCGTGGCCGCGGCCGCGGAGGTCGGCTACCCGGTGCTGGTCAAGCCCTCGGCCGGTGGCGGCGGCAAGGGCATGCGGCTGGTGCAGACCGCCGCCGACCTGCCCGCCGCGCTGGTCTCCGCCCGCCGCGAGGCCGCGGCGAGCTTCGGCGACGACACGCTGTTCCTCGAGCGGTTCGTCACCGACCCGCGGCACGTCGAGGTGCAGGTGCTCGCCGACACCCACGGCACCGTGCTGCACCTGGGCGAGCGCGAGTGCTCCCTGCAGCGGCGGCACCAGAAGATCGTCGAGGAGGCGCCCTCCCCGCTGCTCACGCCGGAGCAGCGGGCCCGCTACGGGGCGCTGGCCTGCGAGGTCGCCCGCGCCGTCGACTACACCGGCGCCGGCACCGTGGAGTTCATCGTCGCGGGCGGCGCCCCCGACGAGCCGTTCTTCATGGAGATGAACACCCGGCTGCAGGTCGAGCACCCGGTCACCGAGCTGGTCACCGGCGTCGACCTGGTCGAGCAGCAGCTGCGGGTGGCGGCCGGCGAGCGGCTCGGCTTCGGCCAGGACGACGTCGCGCTGACCGGCCACGCCGTCGAGGCCCGGCTCTACGCCGAGGACCCCGCGCGCGGCTTCCTCCCCACCGGCGGCACCGCGCTGGTGCTGGCCGAGCCGGGCGGACCGGGCGTGCGGGTCGACAGCGGCCTGCTCGAGGGGCAGGTCGTCGGCACCAGCTACGACCCGATGCTCGCCAAGGTGATCGCGCACGGCCCCGACCGGGCCGCCGCGCTGTCCCGGCTCGACCGCGCGCTGGCGCACACCGTCGTCCTCGGCGTCGGCACCAACACCGGGTTCCTGCGCGCGCTGCTCGCCTCCCCCGACGTCCGCGCCGGCCGGCTCGACACCGGCCTGGTCGAGCGCGAGCTCGACGTCCTGACCGTGTCGGCCGTGCCGGTCGAGGCCCACGCCGCGTTCGCGCTGTCGCGGCTGGCCGCGCTGCAGCCGGCCGGCGCCGTCGTCGATCCCTGGGACGTGCCCAGCGGCTGGCGTCCCGGCGGCCGCCGCGCGCCGCTGCGCTGGGACCTCGCCGGGCCCGGCGGGTCGCGGTTGACGGTCACCCTGACCGGCGGCACCCGGCTGCGCGTCGGCGACGGCGACGAGCACGAGGTGTCCGGCGAGGTCGTCGACGGCGGCCTGCTGCTCACCGTCGACGGGCGCACCCTGTCCGCGCGCACCGCCGTCGACGGCGCCACCACGTGGGTGCACGTCGACGGCGCGACGTACCCGCTCACCGAGCTGCCGCCGGCCCGCCTGCACGCCGGCGCCGACACCGCCGACCGCACGGTGCGCAGCCCGCTGCCCGGCACGGTGGTCGCCGTGCACGTCGCGTCCGGCGCCGAGGTCGCGCAGGACGCCCCGCTCGTCGTCGTCGAGGCCATGAAGATGGAGCACACCCTCACCGCGCCCGCCGACGGCACCGTCGACCTCTCCGTCCGCGTCGGTGACCAGGTCGCCCTCGACCAGGAACTCGCCGTCGTCCACCCCCGCACCACCGACAGCACCGTGCCCGAGGAGTCCTGACGTGCTCGACACCCGCCTGACCGACGAGCAGCAGCAGCTGCGCAAGACCGTCGAGGAGTTCGCCCGCGAGGTCGTCGCGCCGGTCTCCTACCAGCACGACCGCGACGAGACCTTCCCGTACGAGGTGGTCCGCGGCATGGCCGAGATGGGCCTGTTCGGGCTGCCCTTCCCCGAGGAGTACGGCGGCATGGGCGGGGACTACTTCGCCCTGTGCCTGGCCATCGAGGAGCTCGCCCGGGTGGACCAGAGCGTCGCGATCACCCTCGAGGCCGGCTGCTCGCTGGGCGCGATGCCGGTGTACCGGTTCGGCTCGGAGGCGCAGAAGCAGGAGTGGCTGCCGCTGCTGACCAGCGGGGAGGCGCTCGGGGCGTTCGGCCTGACCGAGGCCGGCGCGGGCAGCGACGCCGGCGGCACCCGCACCACGGCGGTGCTCTCCGACGGGCAGTGGGTGATCAACGGCAGCAAGGCGTTCATCACCAACTCCGGCACCGACATCACCCGGCTGGTCACCGTCACCGCCGTCACCGGGCAGCTCGCCGACGGCCGCAAGGAGATCAGCTCGATCCTCGTGCCGGTGCCCACGCCGGGCTTCACCGCCGAGCCCGCGTACGACAAGGTCGGCTGGCACGCCAGCGACACCCACCCGCTGTCCTTCGACGACGTGCGGGTGCCCGAGGAGAACCTGCTGGGCACGCGGGGGCGCGGCTACGCGAACTTCCTGTCCATCCTCGACGAGGGCCGCATCGCCATCGCCGCCCTCGCCGTCGGCGCGGCGCAGGGGTGCGTGGACGAGAGCGTGCGGTACGCCCGGGAGCGCTCGGCGTTCGGCCGCCCGATCGCCCAGAACCAGGCCATCGCGTTCAAGATCGCCCGGATGGAGGCGCGGGTGATGGCCGCGCGCGCGGCCTACTACGACGCCGCGGCCAAGATGCTCGCCGGCCTGCCGTTCAAGAAGGAGGCGGCGGTGGCCAAGCTCGTCGCCGGCGAGGCCGCGATGGACAACGCGCGCGACGCCACCCAGGTGCACGGCGGCTACGGGTTCATGAACGAGTACCTCGTGTCCCGGCACTACCGCGACTCGAAGATCCTCGAGGTCGGCGAGGGCACCACCGAGGTGCAGCTGATGCTCATCGCCCGCCAGCTCGGGCTCTGAGGACGGCGAACGGCCCCCGACCTGCCGGTCGGGGGCCGTTCGCGTGTCTCAGATGGGGAACTCGACGCCCTGCGCCAGCGGCAGCTCGCCGGAGTAGTTGATCGTGTTCGTGGCCCGGCGCATGTAGCCCTTCCACGCGTCGGAGCCGGACTCCCGCCCGCCGCCGGTGTGCTTCTCCCCGCCGAAGGCGCCGCCGATCTCCGCGCCGGAGGTGCCGATGTTGACGTTGGCGATGCCGCAGTCGGACCCGTCGGCGGCCAGGAACCGCTCGGCCTCGGCGTGGTCGGAGGTGAAGATCGTCGACGACAGCCCCTGGGGGACGTCGTTGTTGAGCGCGATCGCCTCCTCCAGCGTGCGGTAGGGCAGCACGTAGAGCACCGGGGCGAAGGTCTCCTGCCGCACGATGTCGGTCTGCCCCGGCATCCGCACCAGCGCGGGCTCGACGTACCAGGCGTCCGGCGCCTCGTCGGCCAGCCGCCGGCCGCCGCCGGCGACGACCTCGCCGCCCTGCTGCCGCGCCGCCTCCAGCGCGTCCTGCATGCCCTTGTAGGCGGCGTCGTGGATCAGCGGGCCGACGAGCGTGCCGCCCTCCAGGGGCGAGCCGATCGGCAGGTTGCGGTAGGCGGCGGCGACCCGCTCCGCGAGGGCGTCGACGACGTCGACGTGCGCGATGACCCGGCGCATCGTGGTGCAGCGCTGCCCGGCGGTGCCGGCGGCGGAGAAGACGACGCCGCGGGTGGTGAGGTCGAGGTCGGCAGAGGGCGTGACGATGGCGGCGTTGTTTCCGCCGAGCTCGAGCAGCGAGCGGCCGAAGCGGTCGGCCACCCGCGGGCCCACCGCGCGGCCCATCCGGGTGGACCCGGTGGCGCTCAGCAGCGCGATGCCGGGCGAGTCGACCAGCGCCTCGCCGACGTCGGCGCCGCCGATGAGCACCTGGCTGAGCCCCTCCGGCGCGCCGGTCTCGGCGATCGCGCGGTCCAGCAGAGCCGCCGAGGCCAGCGCGGACAGCGGGGCGAGCTCCGAGGGCTTCCACACCACCGGGTCGCCGCAGACGAGGGCGATGGCGGTGTTCCACGACCAGACGGCGACCGGGAAGTTGAACGCGCTGATGACCCCGACGACGCCCAGCGGGTGCCAGGTCTCCATGAGCCGGTGGCCGGGCCGCTCGGAGCTGATCGTCTTCCCGTAGAGCTGCCGGGACAGGCCCACGGCGAACTCGCAGATGTCGATCATCTCCTGGACCTCGCCGGCCGCCTCGGAGGTGATCTTCCCGACCTCGATGCTCACCAGGGTGGCGAGGTCGGCCTTGTGCTCGCGCAGCAGCTCGCCGAGGCGGCGCACGAGCGCGCCGCGCACCGGCGCCGGGACGGTGCGCCACTGGCGGAACGCCTCCCCGGCCCGCGCGACGGCGGCCTCGACGTCGGCCGCGGTCTGCCGGCGGACCGACAGCAGCCGCTCCCCGTTCACCGGGGAGGTCACCGGGTGGTCACCGGCGACGGCGTCGAGGTCGACCCCGCAGCGGCGGGCGGCGTCCTCGGCCAGTCGGCGGAGCTCCTCGGCGGTGGGCAGGCTGGTCACAGGAACGGTTCTCCTTCGGAAGCGGGTGTGGTCGTCAGACCACGTTGAGCTCGGGGCGGGCGCCCGCCCCCCGGAAGCGTGCCGCACCCAGCCCGGAGACGTCGACGAGGGTCTCCCGGCCCAGGTACAGGTCGCGCACCACCTCGCCGACGGCCGGCCCCATGAGGAAGCCGTGGCCGGAGAAGCCGGTGGCGTACAGGAACCCCTCCACCTCGTCGGCCCGGCCGATGAGCGCGTTGTGGTCCGGCGTCATCTCGTACAGCCCCGCCCAGCCGCTGGCGACGCCGACGCCGGCCAGCGCGGGCGCCCGCCGCTCGATGGCCTCGCCCAGCCGGGGCAGCCAGTCGTCGGAGCGGGTGAGCCGGAAGCCCGGCGTCTCGTCGGGGTCGGACATGCCCATGAGCAGCCCGCGGCCCTCGCGGTGGAAGTAGAAGGAGGTGTCGAAGTCGATGGTGAAGGGGGTGTGCGGGTCGAGGTCGGGCACCGGCTCGGTGACCAGCACCTGCCGGCGCAGCGGGCTGACCGGCAGCTCCACCCCGGCCCAGGCGCCGACCTCGGCCGACCACGCGCCCGCCGCGCAGACGACGGTGTCGGTGCGCACGGTCCCGGCGGCGGTGTGCACGGCGCTCACCCGGCCGTCGGTGACCTCGATGCCGGTGGCCGGGCAGTGGGGCAGCAGCGTGGCGCCGGCGCGGCGGGCGGCCGACGCGTAGCCGAGCACCACCGACTCCGGCGTGCAGTGCCCGTCGGTCGGGGACCACGCGGCGGCCAGGAGGCCCTCGGGGGAGATCAGCGGCGAGAGCTTGCGCGCCTCGGCGACGTCGATCACGCGGCTGGGGACGCCGAGGTCGTTCTGCAGCGCGACGGCGGCCTCGAAGGCGGCGACGGCGTCGGGCGTGGACAGCAGGAACAGGTAGCCGACCTCGGCGAAGTCGATGTCCTGGCCGAAGCGCGCCGGGAAGTCGCGGAAGGTCTCCAGGCTGCGGGCGCCGAGGGTGATGTTGACCGGGTCGGAGAACATCGCCCGCACCCCACCGGCCGCCCGGCTCGTCGAGCCGGCACCGAAGGCGTCCCGGTCGACCAGGACGACGTCGCGCACCCCCGCCCGGGCCAGCTCGTAGGCCGTGGCCAGCCCCATGACGCCTCCGCCGATGACGACCACGGAGGCGGTCGGCGGTAGCTGCCGGGACGGTGCGGTCATGGAGGTCCTCCGGGTCGCGGGGCGGGGACCCCATCCTGAGCGAGGACCCCGCGCCGCACCATCCCCCGCGCCGCGGTCAGCCGCCGCCGAGGGCCGCGACCACCTCGCCGGTGGTGGCGCGGTGGCTGAGCAGGCTGTAGTCCAGGCTCGCCAGCGACCGCTGCGCGGCGTCGTCGTCGACCACCCCGCAGGCGTCGTCGACGACGACGGGCAGGAACCCGAGGTCGGCGGCGTGCCGGGCGGTGGGCTCGATGCCGATCTCCAGCACCGCGCCGACCAGCACGAGCGTGGTGACGCCGCGGTCGCGCAGCACCGCCTCCAGCGGCGTGCCCACCAGCGCCGACATCCCGAGCTTGTCGAACACCGGCTCGCCGTCGGCCGGCGCGAGCTCCGGGGTGATGGCGGTGTGCTCGGCGCCGGGCGGGAACGTGGAGCGGACCTCGTCGGCGCGGTCGAGGCGCTGCCAGGCCATGGCGGTGCGCAGCGCGGCGACGCCCATGTGGGTCGGCGGGAGGGACACGTGCCGCACGTAGACGACGGGGACCGCGGCGGCGCGGGCGGCGTCGAGCACCCGCCGGATCCGCTCGACGAGGCCGTCGCGGTCGCGGACGTGGCGCAGGATGCCCACCTGTGCGTCGTAGACCAGGACGGCCGCCGCACCCGGGCGGCACATCTCGGCGACGGTCTCGGGGACGTCCACACCGAAGGCGCGCTGCATGCCCGGAGCCTCCCAGCGGGTGGCCGCCGTCACCAGGCGCGAGGAACCCCGGCACCCTCCGGCTCCTGCGGTGCTCCTCGCACCCCTGCGGTGGTGCGGCACCGCAGGAGGGCCCGCACCACCGCGGGAGGCCCGATGCGTACGCTCGTCCGCATGACCTCGACGCCTGCTGGGGCCTGGACGCCGGAGCGCGGGTGAGCACCGCCCCGGCGCCCGCGCGGCGGCCGCGCCGGCACGACCCCGGGCGCCGTGAACGGCTGGTGGCGACCGCGCTCGACGTCATCGCCGACGTCGGTGTCACCGCCGCCACGCACCGCGCCATCGCCCGCGCCGCCGACGTCCCGCTCGGCTCGCTGACCTACCACTTCTCCTCCCTCGACGAGCTGCACGCCGCCGCGTTCACCCGCCACGTCGACGAGGTCGCGCCCCGCTTCGACGAGCGCATGCGCGCGGCCGCCGGGGTCGGGGAGGCGCTGGAGGCGCTGGTCGGCCACCTCACCGGCGACCTGCTCGGCTCCGACCGCGACCTCGTCCTCGCCGTGGAGCTGTACGTGGCCGCCGCCCGCCGGCCGGCCCTGCGCGCGGTGACGCAGGACTGGATGCAGCGCAGCCGGCGCAGCCTCGAGCGGCACTTCGACGCGGTGACCGCCCGCGAGCTCGACGCCCTGGTCGAGGGACTGGTGCTGCACAGCGCCCTCTCGACCGACCCCATGGACGCCGGCCAGATCCGCGCCGCCGTCCACCGCTTCGCCCGCTGACCCCCTCCCCCACACCAGGACAGGACCCCGTGTCGGACACCCTCCCGGCGACCGTTCCCGCACGGCTGCGCGCCGCCCGCGCCGCCGTCGCGGCGTGCTTCTTCACCAACGCCGTGCTCTACGCCAACCTCGTGCCGCGGCTGCCGGAGGTGAAGGACCGGCTGGACCTGACCAACGCCACCTTGGGCGCGGCGCTGGCCGCACTGCCGCTGGGCTCCCTGGTCTCGGCCCTGGCCTCGGCCGCGCTGATGCGCCGGTTCGGCTCGGCGCGGGTGGCCTCGTGGGGGCTGGTCGCACTCGCCGCCGCGGTCTGGTGCGCCGGCGTGGCGCCGTCGTGGTGGCTGCTCGCGGGGGCGCTGTTCGTGGCCGGCGCGCTCGACGCCGTCGTCGACGTCGCGCAGAACGCCCACGGGCTGCGGGTGCAGCGCGCCTACGACCGGTCGATCCTCAACGCCTTCCACGGCGTCTGGAGCATCGGCGCGGTGGCCGGCGGCCTGCTCGGCTCGGTCGCGGCCGGGCTGGGCCTCCCGCTGGGGCTGCACCTGGGCATCGTGGCGGTGGTGTTCGCGGCGCTGTCGCTGCTCGCCCACCGCCGCATGCTGCCCGGCCCGGACCACGACGACGAGGGCACCGCCGCCGCCCCCGAACAGGCCGGCGGGGGCGCGGTGCGCGCGGCGCTGCCCGCCCTGGCCGCGCTCGGCGTGCTGGCCACGGCGGGGGCCTTCGTCGAGGACGCCGGGGCGTCGTGGGCGGCGCTGTACCTGCGCGGCGAGATCGGCGTCGGCGCGGCCACCGCGGGGCTGGGCTTCGTCGCGCTGCAGACGGCCATGACCGTGGGCCGGCTGACCGGTGACCGCGTCGTCGACCGGTTCGGGCAGCGGCGGGTGGCCCGGGTCGGCGGCGCGCTGATCGCCCTCGGCATGGGGCTGGCCCTGGCGCTGCCCTCGCTGGGCACCACGCTGGTCGGGTTCGCCCTCGCCGGGCTGGGCGTGGCCACGCTGGTCCCGGCCGTCTACAAGGCCGCCGACGAGCTGCCCGGGCTGCGCCACGGCGTCGGCCTGACGGTGGTCAACTGGCTGCTGCGGGTGGGGTTCCTCGCCTCGCCGCCGCTGATCGGCGCGGTGGCCGACGCGAGCAGCCTGCGGGTGGCGCTCACGGCGGTCGTCGTCGCCGGGCTGGTCACGATGGTGCTCGGGCGGGTGCTCGCCCGGTCGGTGTCCCGCTCGGCGGGCTGACGCCGGCCGGGCACGGGCCGGTCAGCGGGGACGGCGCGCCCGTGCCACCTCCTCGCGCACGGCGGGCACGACCTCCTCGGCCCAGCGGTGCAGCTGCCGGTCGACGTCGCCGCGCGCCCAGAGGACGACGGTGTCCATCCCCTCGGTGAGGACGAGGTCGGTGAGCTCCTCGACCCACTGGTCGGCCGGCCCCTGGAGGAAGCCGCGGCTCGCGCCGTCGGTGATCGACCCGGAGACGTTGTAGAGCCGCCGCACGTCCGCGGGGTCGCGGCCGGCGTCCGCGGCGGCGTCGTCGATGCGCGCGTTGCGCCCGGCGAGGTCGGCCGGCGGGACGTACGCCGACGAGGGCAGCCAGCCGTCGGCCGACCGCCCGGTGAGGTCGAGCATGCGCGGGCCCAGCGCGCCGATCCAGATCTCGATGCGCCGGCCGGGGACCGGGCCGGTGGAGACGCCGGACAGCGCGTACGTCCCGCCGCCGGCCCGCACGTCCCGCTCCCCCGACCAGCAGGCGCGCACGACCTCGATCGCCTCGGCCAGCGCGGTGACCGCCTCCCCGGGTGACCGGCGCGGCCCGCCCATGGCCGCGATGGCGTCCCAGGAGCCGCCGGCGCCCAGCCCGAGGTCGACCCGCCCGCCGCTGATGACGTCGAGGGACGCCGCCGCCTTGGCCAGCACGGCCGGGGGCCGCAGCGGCACGTTCGCGACGTCGGGGAACAGCCGGATGCGGCCGGTCCGCGCCGCGAGGTCGACCAGCAGCGTCCACATGTCCAGGTGCTCGGGCAGGTACGGGTGGTCCTGCAGCCCCGCGAGGTCCAGGCCCAGCCGGTCGGCGGCGCGGACCTGCTGCACGGTCGCGGGGTAGCGGGCGGCGCGGGGGTCGACGAACAGGCCGAACTCCGGACGGCGGCCACGGTCGGGCACGGCGGTCCCCTCCCGCGGGTCAGAGCAGGGCCGCGCCCACCGCGGCCCCCGGTGCGGCGATCTCCTCGATCCGGCGCAGCTCGTCGTCGGACAGGACGACGGTGGCGGCCGCGGCGTTCTCGGCGATCCGGCCGGGGTCGCGGGTGCCGGGGATCGGGACGACGTCGGGCCCCTGGTGCAGCAGCCAGGCCAGCGCCAGCTGCGCCATGGTCACGCCCTCGGCCGCGGCCAGGTCGGCCAGGGGCGCGAAGCGCTCCTGGTTGCGGCGCAGGTTCTCGCCCTGGAAGCGCGGGTGGTGGCGGCGGAAGTCCCCGTCGGCCACCTGCGCGACGGTGCCGGTGAGGAACCCGCTGCCCAGCGGCGCCCAGGGGACCACGCCGACGCCGAGCTCCCGGGCGAGGGGCAGCACGTCGGCCTCGATGCCGCGGGTCCACAGCGACCACTCGCTCTGCACCGCCGTCATCGGGTGGGTGGCGTGCGCGCGGCGCAGCTCGTCCGGGGTCGCGTTGCAGATGCCGAGGTACCGCGCCTTGCCGGCGGCGACCAGCTCGGACATGGCCCCGATGCTGTCCTCGACCGGCACGCCGGGGTCGGTCCAGTGCAGGTACCAGAGGTCGACGTGGTCCACCCCGAGCCGGGTGAGGCTCCCCTCCAGCGCCGCCCGGGCGCGCTCGGGCCGGGCGTCGACGAGCACCTCGTTGTCCCACTTGGTGTCCGGGCGCCGCCGGGCCGGGCCCGCCGGGTCGGTGGCGATCCCCCACTTGGTGGCCAGCTGCACCCGGTCGCGCCGCCCGGCCACCGCCGGGGCCAGCCGGCGCTCGGACAACCCGTCGGCGCCGTAGGCGTCGGCGGTGTCGAGGAAGGTGACCCCGCTGTCGAGGGCCCGCGCGACGACGTCGGCGGCGTCCCGGTCGGTGGTGTCCCCGTAGAGGCCCATGAGCACCATCGCGCCGTAGCCGACGGCGGAGACCTCCAGCTCCCCCAGCCGCCGGCGCGGCACGACGGCGGCGTCGGCGGGCCGCTCGGTCATCGGCGCTCCCCCCGGTCCCGGCGGGCCCGGCACCCGCGCTGCACGGCCAGTCCACCGACCGGCCCCGCGGGCGTCCAATGCCCGCCGCCATAGCCCGCGCGCATGGCCGCGCCGGCCGGTCCCGGCGGCCGGCGGGCCGGTCCCGTGGCACGCTGCGCGGCGACGTGCGGGGCGAGGAGGGGCGAGCGGGAGTGCGCAGGACGGGGCACGCGGTGCACGGCCCGGCGAGGAGGAGGGGCGCCCTGCGCCGGTGCGCGGTGGCGTCGCTGCTGCTGCTCGGCACCGCGTCGTGCTCGTCGCCGGAGGCGGCACCCGCGCGGGCGGCACCGGCCCCCTCCTCGACGTCGGCCGCTCCCCCGGACCCCGGCCCGGCCGCGGCCGCCTCGCTGGCGGCGCTGGAGGAGCGGTACGACGCCCGCCTCGGCGTCTTCGCGGTCGACACCGGCTCGGGCCGGACGATCGCCCACCGGGCCGACGAGCGGTTCGCCCACGCCAGCACGGTCAAGGCGCTGGCCGCCGGCGCGCTGCTGGCGCAGACCTCCCCGGCGGACCTGCAGCGGAGCGTGCCGATCTCCCGGGCCGACCTGGCCCCCGCCCACTCGCCGGTCACCGAGGCCGCGGTCGGCGGGAGCCTGACGCTCGAGCAGCTGTGCGACGCCGCCGTGCGGTACAGCGACAACACCGCGCTCAACCTGCTGCTGCGCGAGCTCGGCGGCCCGGCCGGCCTCGACGCGGCGCTGGAGCGGGTCGGCGACCACGTCACCGAGGTGTCCCGGACCGAGCCCGCGCTCAACACCGCGGTGCCCGGGGACCGGCGCGACACCACCACCCCGCGCGCGCTGGCCACGACGCTGCGCGCCTACGCTGTGGACGGCGCGGGCGTCGCGGTGGAGGACCGGCTGCTGCTCGCCGACTGGCTCCGGCGCAACACCACCGGGGACGCGCTGATCCGGGCCGGCGTCCCCGGCGACTGGGAGGTGGGCGACAAGACCGGCACCGGCGCCTACGGCACCCGCAACGACGTCGCCGTCCTCACCCCGCCCGGGCGGGCGCCGATCGTGCTCGCGGTGATGTCGAGCCGGGCCGAGCGGGACGCCGCGCACGACGACGCGCTGATCGCGGCCGCGGCCGGCGTGGTCGCCGACGCCCTGGGCTGAGGCGCCGGTCCGGCGCGACGTCGGCAGCCGCGGGCCGAGGACCAGTGGGTCTCCCTGGGGCGACCCGGGCCGGACCGGACGAGGGTGGGGCCACGAGCAGCCGCCGGCCCGCGGGACCCCGCGGGCCGGTCTCCCTCCCCCGGAGGCGTCATGACGGTGCAGCAGTCGCCGACCGGGACCCGCCGCCGGCCCGACCTGACCGGGCAGCGGGTCGTCGTCATCAGCGGGACCGAGGGCGCGGGGCTCGACACCGCCCGGCTCGCGCGGGCCGCCGGGGCCGACGTCGTCCTCACCGGCCGCGACCCCGACCGGCTGCGGCGCGCCGCCGGCGAGGTCGGCACGCCGGCCACCGCGGTCCTCGACGCCACCGACCCCGCTGCCCTCGACCGGTTCCTGCGGGAGCTGCCGCAGCCGGTCGACCACGTCGTGGTGACCGGCGAGCGGCCCTACCGGGCGCCGCTGGCGGAGTTCGACTTCGCCCGGGCGCAGCGCGACGTCGACGAGTACCTCTGGCTGCCGGTGCGGGTGGCCCGGGCGGCCGTGGGCACGGTGCGCCCCGGGGGGACGCTCCTGTTCGTCGGCGGCACGGCCGGCCGCCGCCGGGGCGCCGGGCTCGGCCTCACCGGCGCGCTCACCGCCGCCCGGCCGGTCCTGATCGCCGACCTCGCCGTCGAGGTCGCCCCCGTCCGGGTCAACCTCATCGGCGCCGGCTACGTGGACCGGCCGCTGTCGGCGCGGCTGCTCGGCACCACCCTGGACCGGCACGAGGAGCTGCGCGCCACCCTCGCGATCGGGCACGTCGTCCGGCCGGCCGACGTGCCGGCGCTCGCCGTCCACGTCATGGTCAACCCCGCGCTGACCGGGGTCACCTACGACGTGGACGGCGTCGAGCAGCTCGTCTGAGGCGCCGCGGCGCGTCGGCTGTCAGGCGTCGACGGCCTCGTACAGCCCGGCCGACGCGCTCGCCCCCGTGACCACGAGGTCGGCCACCACACGGGAGGCCACCCACGCCTGCACGTGACCGGTGCCGTTGTAGCCGCCCAGCGCCAGCACCCGCCCGTCGGTGCCCGGCACCGGCCCGCAGCGGGGCACCGGGTCCTGCGCGAAGCCCACGACGCCGGCCCACCGGTGCGTCACCTCCGCGCGCACCTGCAGCTCCTCCGCCAGCCACCGGTCCAGCCGCTCCTGCACCGGCCCGGAGACCTCGGCCCGGTCGGTCCAGCTCGCGTCCCCGTCGAGGTCGGAGAAGCCGCCGAGCGCGATCCGGCCGTCGGCGGTCTGGTGCACGTACTCGTGCCCGTCGCGGGCGTACACCGGGCACGGCAGGACCGTGCGCCCCAGCGGTGCCGTGGCGAGCATGTTCAGCCGCCGCGGGCGGACCGCCGCCGCGGCCGGCACCAGCGCCGCCAGGTCGCCGTCCACGGCCACCACGGCCCGGTCGCAGCGCATGACGCCGGAGGCGGTCGGCACGCGGACGCCGTCGCCGTCGACGGCCGGCGGCGCGGTCACCGGCGAGCGCTCGAAGACGCGCGCCCCGCGCGCCTCCAGGGCGGCGGCGAGCGCCCGCAGCCAGCGGACCGGGTGCACCGACCCGTCGTGCGGGAAGAACAGCCCGGCCCGCTCCGGCCGGGCGAGCGGGCCGGGGAGGTCCTCGCCGGCCACCGGCTGCGCCGGGAAGCCGTCCTCGGCCAGCGCCGCGCCGTGCGCCCGGACGTCGTCGGCCTCGGCCGCGTCGACGGCGACCCGCAGCATCCCGTCGAGCCGGAAGTGCGCGCGGGCGCCGACGGCCTCGGCCACCTCGAGCATCTCCCGCTGGGCCTCCAGCGTGGCCCGGTGGACCGCCGCCGCCCGCTCGCGTCCCCAGAGGGTGCGGGTCACGTGGTACATCGGCGCCGCGCCGGCGATGAAGAAGCCGCCGTTGCGGCCGCTGGCCCCGGAGGCCACCTCGTGCCGTTCCAGCACCACCACCGACAGGCCGGCGTCGAGCAGCCGCCGCGCGGTCGCCAGCCCGCCGACGCCGGCGCCGACCACGCACACGTCCGCGCGCACCTCACCGGCCAGCGGCGCGCGCGGGCGGTACGGCTCGTCCTGCCACAGCGGCACCGCGGCAGCGCTCACGTGGGCACCTCCCGTGTCCTCCGGGCCCTCCCGGGTCTCAGCGCTCACGCCGGCCGGTGACGATCTCCCGCAGCCGCTCGACGGGGAGCTTGGGCTCGCGCCACTCATCGAGCAGGCCGTTGGCCTCCTGCATCGTGTCGGTGAGCTGGGTGTAGCAGAACCCGGCCAGCACCGGGGAGGCGTGCACGGCCGAGAGCAGGTCCTCCAGCCGCCGGGCGAAGTCCTCGGCGTCGGTGGCCGTCGAGTACCCCCACGTGCGCTCCTCGGGCACCTCGTGCGGCGGCACCGGGGTGAACCGCACGCCGCCGAACTCGGTGAGCATCAGCGGCTGCTCGCGGTCCACGGCCCCGGGCAGCAGCACGCGGCGACCGGCCGGCCAGAACTCCTCCAGCGCCGTCAGCAGCTCCGCCGACCCGTACCGCTCGGCGAGGACCGCGCCGGTGTCGGCGTAGTCGTGCACCGTCCACACGTCGCTGTCGGTGTGCTCCCAGCCGTCGTTGCTGACCACGGGCCGGCTGGGGTCGACCGCCCGGGTCAGCGCGGCCAGCGCGACGGTGTAGGCCTGCTGGGCGGGGTCGGTGGCGACGTCGTGCACGCCCCAGCTCTCGTTCATCGGCACCCAGGTGACGATGCAGGGGTGGCTGACGTCGCGGTGCACGACGTCGAGCCACTCGGTGGTCAGCCGGCGCACCGCCTCGGGGCTGAAGGCGAAGGCGTTGGCCGTCTCGCCCCACACCAGGACGCCGAGCCGGTCGCACCAGTACAGGAAGCGGGGGTCCTCGACCTTCTGGTGCACGCGCACGGCGTTGAAGCCGAGTTCCTTGATCAGCTCCACCTCGCGGCGCAGCGCCCCGGCGTCCGGCGCGGCCAGGTGCGAGGTCGGCCAGTACCCCTGGCCCAGCACCGAGCGCACGTAGTAGGGCAGGCCGTTGAGCAGGAAGGCGCGGCCCCCCACGCCGGCGGTGCGCAGCCCCAGGTAGCTGCCGACCTCGTCGAGCACCTCGCCGTCGCCGTCCCCGGCGAGCACCCGCACGACGGCGTCGACCAGCCGGGGCGTCTCGGGTGACCAGGTCATGTCCTGGCGGGCCTGCCCGTTCTGCAGCGCGGGGACGGCCACGGTGGTGCGGGTGCGCTGCTCGGCCACGCGGACCCGGTGCTCGGCCAGCAGCTGTCCGTCGAGCTCCAGCCGCACCGCCACCGTCACCGGCTCGGCCGGCGTCTCGCGCAGGGTGATGCCCAGGTGCACCGCGGAGCCGGCGACGTCGGGGGTCCAGGCCAGGTGCTCGACGGCGACCGGCGGCACGACCTCGCACCACACCGGCTGCCAGATGCCGCTGGTCCGCGAGTACCAGATGCTGTGCGGCTCGTCGAGCCAGTCCTGCTTGCCCCGCGGCTGGGTGACGTCGCGCGGGTCGTCCTCCGCGCGCACCACCAGGACGTGCTCGGCGTCGACATCGGCGTCGGCACCGCCGGCCGCGAGCAGCGCGGTGACGTCGAAGGAGAACGGCGTCTGGCCGCCCTCGTGCTCCCCGAGCAGCGTGCCGTCCAGCCACACCCGCGCGGCGTAGTCCACCGCGGCGAACCGCAGGACGACGCGGTGGCCGCGCTCGCGCACCGCGTCGGCACCGGCGACGTCGGCCAGCCGCAGCGACCGCCGGTACCAGAACACCGGGTGCGGGCCGGGGTCGGCGACCCCCGACGCCTCGGACTCGGGCGGGAAGGGCACCGTGACGTCGCGGTCGAAGACGGCGCGGTCGCCGAGGTCGGTCAGGTCCGCCCAGCCCCCGCCGCCCCCGGTGCGGTCGTCGTCGAAGGCCAGCTGCCACGTCCCGCAGAGGTCCGTCCACTCCTCCCGCTGCAGCTGCGGGCGGGGGTGGGTGCCGTCCTGTGCGGACGCGCGTGCGGGCATGGTCACTCCTCGGGTCGGGGTCGACGAGCGGGTCGGGGGGTCCGGGCGCGGGACGCCGCGGACGACCGCGTCGGTGGTCACGTCGCACCGGTCCGTCGATGCTGACAGGTGCCGGCAGCAGCCGGACACCGGCGTCCGGTCGGGGACGTCGAGCCCCGTGTGACCCAGCGCTTGCCGGTCGTCACGAGACCGTGCAACAGTCCTCCCGTCCGGCATTTCGGGCTACGACTGGACGTAATCCATGACCGGTTTCTCGCGTCGTCAGTTCCTCGCTGCCGGGGGCGGTGTCTCGCTCGCCGCCGCGCTGGCGGGGTGCTCGTCACCGATCGCCAGCAGCCTCACCGGAGCGCAGCCGAGGACGGCCGACGTCATCTTCTGGCACCTGTTCGGCGGCGGCGACGGCGAGAACATGGCGACCATGCTGGACACCTATCGCGAGGAGTCCGGCAGGTCGGTGGAGGCCGCGCTGCTCTCCTGGGGCAACCCCTTCTACACCAAGCTGGCGCTCTCGACGTCGAGCGGCCGACCGCCGGACGTGACCGTCGCGCACCTGTCCCGGATCCCCCTCCTGGCGCAGGCAGGGCTGCTCACGCCCGTCGCGGACCAGTTCGCCGCGGCGGGGATCACCGAGAACCAGTTCACGCCGGCCGCCTGGGAGAAGGCCACGGTCGACGGCACCACCTACGCGGTGCCGCTCGACACCCACCCGTTCGTCCTCTACTACAACACCGCCCTGGCGGAGCAGGCCGGCCTGCTCGACGAGACCGGCGAGAACCTGCGGCCCATGCGGAACAGCGACGACTTCGTCGCGGCGCTGCAGACGATGAAGGACTCGACCGGCAGCGAGTACGCGGCCGTCGCCTCGATCACGGTCGACCCCTCGACCTGCTGGCGCCTGTTCCTGATGACCTACTCCGGTCTGGCCGGACCGATCGTCGAGGATCTCGGGACCCGGGTCACGATCGACCGCGCCGCGATGGAGGAGTCCTTCGCCTTCCTGCAGAGCCTCACCGGGGACCTGGCGCTGATGCCGCGCACCGCCACGTCGACGACGTCGTCGACCCTCTTCAGCAACGGCGAGGTCGGCTTCCTCTTCGACGGCGTCTGGCAGATCCCGACGTACCGGGACGTCGAGGGCCTCGACTTCAACGTCGTGCCCTTCCCCGCCCTCCTCGGCCCCGAGCCGGTCGCCTACGCCGACTCGCACGCCCTCGTCCTGCCGAGCAGCCCCGGACGCTCGGACGCGCGGACCGAGGACGCCGTGCGCTTCGTCCGGGGCCTGCTGGACCAGAGCCTGACCTGGGCGGACGGCGGACACGTCCCCGCCTGGCTGCCGGTGCAGGAGAGCGAGGAGTTCCAGGAGCTGCAGCCGCAGAGCAACTACACGGAGGCGGCCTTCAACGCGGTCTACGACCCGCCGGGTTGGTACACCGGGGCGGGCTCGGACTTCCAGACCGCGATGGGCTCGGTCGTCGCCAGCGTGCTGACCGGCGCCACCGACCCCGCCGGCGGCGTCGAGAGCCTGACCAGCAGCCTGCAGACGTTCTCCACCGCCCGGCCACCCGTGTAGGACGGAGACCGACATGACCGCCACCGCTCTCCCCGCGCCCACGAGCGGGGTCGAGGTCAGGGACCGCGCCGCCGCCGCGGGCAGGCCCCCACGCCCGGAGAACCGGGCGGGCTGGCTGTTCGCCACCCCGTTCCTGGTCCTCTACCTCGCCTTCCTCATCGGCCCGGTCGTCATCGGCCTGCTGATCAGCCTGTTCAACACCACGACGGTGAGAGCGGGCATCGGCGACTGGGTCGGCTTCTCCAACTACGCCGACGTCCTGACCAACGCCGACTTCTGGGCCTCGATGTGGCACTCGGCGCTGTTCACGCTGCTGACCACGCCGATCCTGGTGCTGCTGCCGCTGCTGTTCGCCGTCCTCGTCTCGCGGCTCTCCCGCGGCCAGGGGTTCTACCGGCTGGCCTTCTTCGCCCCGTACGTCGTGCCCTCGGCCGCGGTGTGCCTCATCTTCGCGTTCATGTACACGCCCGAGACCGGGCTCATCACCAACGTCTTCGGCTGGTTCGGGCTGACCGCCCCGGACTTCTTCGGCAGCACCTCGGGCGCCTGGTTCGCCGTGACCCTGCTCACCGTGTGGTGGACGTTCGGCTTCAACTTCATCCTCTACACCGCGGCCATCCAGGAGATCTCGGAGGAGGTCTACGAGGCCGCGACGCTCGACGGCGCCTCGCCGTGGCAGCAGATCCGGCTGATCACCGTCCCCCTGCTGCGCTCGACCATCGGCCTGGTGCTGGTCCTGCAGGTCCTGTCGTCGCTGAAGGTGTTCGACCAGATCTACATCCTGCTGGCCGGTGGCCCGAACTACTCGACGCGTCCGGTCATCCAGTACATCTTCGACACCGGGTTCTCCAACTACCGGGGCGGCTACGCGGCCGCCGCGACGATGGTCTACTTCGTGGTCCTGGTCGTCGTCAGCGTCGGCTGGTTCCTGGTCCGGCGGCGCAACAACTCCGCGAACGCCTGAGGGGGATCCCGACGATGTCGACCGTGATGGCCGCCCCTGCCGACGGCACCCCCGCCTCCGCCCCCCGACGCCGGCGCCGGGGCGGCGAGCAGGACCAGGGCGGGAAGCTGTTCAACCGGCTCGCCGCCACGTGCGTGACGCTCTTCGCCCTGATCTGGCTGGTCCCGTTCCTGTGGGCCCTGATCACGTCGCTGCGGCCCAACGAGGAGATCGCGGCGAACCCCACCAACTTCTGGGGCAGCAGCTGGAACCTCGACGCCTACAGCTCCGCGTGGAACTCGAGCCCGCTGGGCTGGTGGTACGTCAACAGCTTCATCATCTCCACCCTCACGGTGGTCTTCACCGTGGTGGTCTGCTCGATGGCCGCCTTCGCCCTCGCGAACCTCAACTTCCGCGGCAAGTACGTCTTGTTCGGGCTGATCCTGGCCGGCCTGATGGTGCCCGTGGAGGCGCTCGTCCTGCCGCAGTTCCTCGAGTTCCGCGCTCTCCGCCTCCTGGGGACCTACTGGGCGGTCGTCCTGCCCTCGATCGCCCTCCCCGTGGCCCTCTTCGTCTTCCACTCCTTCATCAAGGCCATCCCCGTGGCCCTCATCGAGGCCGCCCGGCTCGACGGTGCCAGCTGGTGGCGGATCTACTCCCGGATCGTCATGCCGCTGTCCAGGCCGGCGATCTCCGCGGTCGCCATCCTGACGTTCATCACGTCCTGGAACGCCTTCCTCTGGCCGCTGCTCGTCCTCACCCAGACCAAGTCGCAGACGATCCCGGTCGGGCTCAGCAGCCTGGTCGGCGGTTCCGCGATCCAGTACGCCGAGACCATGGCGTCGGCCGTCCTCGGCATCCTGCCCCTGCTCGCCGTCTTCCTGGTCCTGCAGCGCCAGATCGCCCAGGGGGTCGCGAGCACCGGCATCAAGTAGCCGGTCGAGCGGTGATCCGGGTCTGCTTCGCCGGCGCGACCGGCTGGACGGCGCCGCCGATCCTGGCCGCGATCGACGCCGCCGACGACCTGACGCTCACCGCGGGGGTGGCCCGCTCGGCGGCGGGCCGGCCGCTGTCGGAGGTCACCGCCTCCCCCAGCGACGGCCGGGTGTACGGGAGCGTCGACGACGCGCTCGCCGCCGAGCAGGTCGACGTCCTCGTCGACTACACCAGCCCGGCCGCCGTCGCCGGGCACGTGCAGGCCGCCGTCCGGGCCGGGGTGCACGCCGTCGTCGGCACCAGCGGGCTCACCGGCGACGACCTCGCCGGGCTCGACCGGATGGCCCGCGACGCCGGCGTCGGGGTGGTCGCGGCGGGCAACTTCTCGGTCGTGGCCGCCGTCCTCGCGCACGCCGCGGCGGTGGCCGCCGGCACGCTGTCGCACTGGGAGGTCATCGACTACGCGGGCGCCGGGAAGCCGGACGTCCCCAGCGGCACCGCCCGGGAGGTGGCCGAGCTGCTCGCCGAGGTGCGCCGTCCGGCGTCGGCCGTGCCGCTCGCGGACCTGCACGGGCCGGTCGAGGCCCGGGGGGCGGAGATCTCGGGGACCCGCGTGCACTCGGTGCGCCTGCCGGGCTTCGTCGTCTCGACCGAGGTCGTCTTCGGCGGCGCCGGGGAGCGGCTGGTGGTGCGGCACGACGCCGGGGACTCCCCCGACGTCTACGTCGAGGGCACGCTGCTGGCGGTGCGGAGGGTGGCGGAGGTCCCCGGGCTGCGCCGCGGGCTGGGCTCCCTGCTCTTCGACGGCCGCTGACCCGACGGCCGCTGAGGCGGACGGCCTCAGCTGCCGGCCAGCTCCCGCACCGCCGCGAGGACCCGCTCGTGGGCGGGCGCCGGCCGGTCGCGGTCCCGCCAGGTCGCGGCGAGGCCGACCGCGGCGACCCGCCCGGTCCCCAGGACTCGGCCGACCGCGGCGAGGACGTCGTCGAGCGGCGGGCCGCCGGAGGCGGGGAACAGCAGGTCCGGGACGTCGGCGGGGTCGCACACGTCCAGGTCGACGTGCAGGTACAGCTCCCCGTCGGGGAGGTCGGCGGCTCCGAGGCCGGCCACCGGACGACGGCGGACACCGGCCCGCTCCAGCAGGGCGTGCTCGGGCGGGTCGGTGTCCCGGGCGTCGACGAGCACCACGCGCGACGGCGGTACCGGGCGCAGCCCGAGGGCGTCCGGGAGGGTCGGCGTCCCCACGCCCGCGGCCAGCGCGAGCGGCATGCCGCCCAGGTAGCCGGAGGTCGTGGTGGCCTCGGTGTGGAAGTCGGCGTGCGCGTCGAACCAGACGATCCCGGGGTCGCGGCCGGCGCGCTGCAGCCCGGTGAGCACCCCCAGGCCCGTGGTGCAGTCCCCGGAGACGACCAGCGGCCGGGTGGGGGCGGCAGCCACCTCCTCGGCCACGTGCCCGTAGAGGACCGCCATGCGCTGCCAGGGCGTCCCGGGCGGCAGCTGCGCGGTCAGCTCGCGGTCGACCGGGAAGCCGGTGACCAGGCCGGGCAGCCGCTCGTCGAGGTGGTAGGGCACCACGAACGTCGTCATGCGCGGGATCCTCTCGCGGCCGGGTCGCCGACGCGCCGCCCTGTTCTTGACTGATTCAAGACAGGCCGCGAGGATGGGGCCGTGCCGGACACCGCAGACCTCGAGCGCGCGCTGCGCGCGGCGGGTCTGCGGGTCACCCGCCCGCGGCTGGCGGTGCTCGACGCCGTGCACGCCCACCCCCACGTCGACACCGAGACGCTGATCGGCGCCGCCCGGGCCCGCGTCGGTGCGGTGTCCCACCAGGCCGTCTACGACGTGCTGCGGGTGCTGACCGACCACGGGCTGGTGCGGCGCATCCAGCCGGAGGGCTCGGTCGCGCGCTACGAGGCGCGGGTCGGCGACAACCACCACCACCTGGTCTGCCGGTCCTGCGGCACGATCGTCGACGTCGACTGCGCCACCGGCAGCGCGCCCTGCCTGACCCCCGCCGACCCCCGTGGCTTCGTCGTCGACGAGGCCGAGGTCCTCTACTGGGGACGCTGCCCGGCCTGCGCGGCCGGCCGGCCCCCCGTCCCACCCGACCGCCCCACAGCAGCACAGAGAGGGACACCGTGAAGGACGAGCGCAACAAGGTGACGACCGAGAGCACCAGCGAGAGCGAGAACCCGGCGATCCCGTCGCCGGAGGCGCACACCGACCACCGGCCGCGCACCAACCGCGACTGGTGGCCCAACCAGGTCGACCTGTCGGTGCTGAACAAGCCCTCGAGGGACTCCGACCCGCTGGGCGAGGACTTCGACTACAAGGCAGCCTTCGCCGAGCTCGACGTCGAGGAGCTCAAGCGCGACCTGCGCGAGCTGATGCGCACCTCGCAGGACTGGTGGCCGGCCGACTGGGGCCACTACGGCCCGCTCTTCATCCGCATGTCCTGGCACGCGGCCGGCACCTACCGCATCGCCGACGGCCGCGGTGGCGGCGGGCAGGGCGCCCAGCGCTTCGCGCCGCTCAACAGCTGGCCGGACAACGCCAGCCTCGACAAGGCCCGCCGCCTGCTGCTGCCGATCAAGCAGAAGTACGGCCGCAAGCTCTCCTGGGCCGACCTGCTCGTGCTGGCCGGCAACGTCGCGCACGACGACATGGGCCTGCCGACGTTCGGCTTCGCCTTCGGCCGCGAGGACACCTGGCAGCCCGAGGAGGTCTTCTGGGGCCCCGAGGACACCTGGCTCGGCGACGAGCGCTACGCGGGTGACGAGCCGCTCAACCTGGACGAGGGTCCACTGGCCAACGTCACCATGGGCCTGATCTACGTCAACCCCGAGGGCCCCAAGGGCCAGCCCGACCCGATGGGCTCCGGGCACGACATCAAGCAGACCTTCCGCCGGATGGGCATGACCGACGAGGAGACCGTCGCGCTGATCGCCGGCGGCCACACCTTCGGCAAGACGCACGGCAACGGCGACCCGTCCCTGCTCGGCCCGGAGCCCGAGGGCTGCCCCGTGCACGGCAACGGGCTCGGCTGGCACAACCCGCAGGGCACCGGTAAGGGCGCCGACACCATCACCAGCGGCCTCGAGGGCGCCTGGACCCCGACGCCGACCCAGTGGGACAACTCCTACTGGGAGACCCTGTTCGGCTGGGACTGGGAGCTCGTCACCAGCCCGGCCGGTGCCAAGCAGTGGCAGCCGAAGAACCCCGAGGCGCAGGAGCTGGTCCCGGACGCGCACATCCCGGGCAAGAAGAACCCGCCGATGATGTCCACCGCCGACATGGCGCTGCGGGTCGACCCGGAGCTGCGGGCCTACGCCGAGCGCTTCCGGGACGACCCGGAGTACTTCGCCGACTCCTACGCCCGTGCCTGGTTCAAGCTGCTGCACCGCGACATGGGCCCGAAGAGCCGCTACCTCGGCCCCGACGTCCCGGCCGAGGACCTCATCTGGCAGGACCCCGTCCCGCCGGTCGACCACGAGCTCGTGGGTGAGGCGGAGATCGCCGACCTCAAGCAGCGCCTGCTGTCCTCCGGGCTCACCGTGTCGCAGCTGGTGCACACGGCCTGGTCGGCCGCCGCGTCCTTCCGCAGCACCGACAACCGCGGCGGCGCCAACGGCGCGCGGATCCGCCTCGAGCCGCAGATCGGCTGGGCGGCCAACGAGGGCGTCCGCGACGTGCTGCCGGTGCTCGAGCGCGTCAAGGGCGAGTTCGAGCAGCAGACCGGCAAGCGGGTCTCGCTGGCCGACCTGATCGTCCTCGGCGGCAGCGCCGCGGTCGAGAAGGCCGCCGCCGACGCCGGCGTGCAGGTGACCGTGCCGTTCTCCCCCGGCCGCACCGACGCCTCGCAGGAGCAGACCGACGTCGACAACTTCCGCTGGCTCGAGACGCGGGCCGACGGCTTCCGCAACTGGATCGCCCCGGGCAGCAAGATCTCCCCGGAGACCCTGCTGGTCGACAAGGCCTACATGCTCGGCCTGACGGCCAAGGAGACGACGCTCCTCGTCGGCGGCCTCCGGGTGCTCGGCGCCAACACCGGCGGCGTCCAGCACGGCGTCTTCACCGACCGCCCGGGCGTGCTCTCGCAGGACTTCTTCCGCAACCTGCTCGACCTGGGCGTCTCGTGGCGGACGTCGGCCGAGGCCGAGGGCGTCTACGAGGGCACGGACGCCGACGGCACCGTGGTGCGCACCGCCACCGCGGCCGACCTGGTGTTCGGCTCGAACTCCATCCTCCGCGGCATCGTCGAGGTCTACTCGGCCGACGACGCGCAGGAGAAGTTCGTGCGCGACTTCGTCGCCGCCTGGACCAAGGTCATGGAGCTCGACCGCTTCGACCTGCGGTAGTCCTCCCCCCTCCGGACGCCCCGGCCCGCACCCGCGGGCCGGGGCGTCCGCGCGTCCGCGGCCGGCCGAGGGCCCGACGACCCTGGTCCGCCCCGAGCGGGCGAGCACCATGGACGACGCCCCACCGAGCACATCGCGGGAGGAGTCCTGCCATGACGCAGACCACGGGTCCGACGATCTCGAGGGAACGGGCACGCGAGGCGATGACGCGCTTCATCGCCGCCTGGGAGCAGGGCGACGTGTCGGCCGTGGACGAGGTCTTCGCCGACACCCTCGTCTACCACGGGCCCCCGTTCCCCGACATGGGCCGCACCGAGGTGCGGGACTTCATCACCGGGTTCCGCGCCGGGTTCTCCGAGATCCACGTCCAGCTGCACGAGCACGCCGTCGACGGGAACACCTCGGTGCACCGCTGGACGGCCGAGGCCGTGTTCTCCGGGACCACGCCGCTGCTGCCGGGGGTGGAGCCGACCGGCAACCGCACCACCGCCGAGGGCGCCCACGTCCTGCACTGGTCGGGGGACGCGGTGTCCGAGGCCTGGCACCTCGGGGACTGGCTCGGCTGGCTGACCCGGGCCGGTGTGCTGCCGCCGATGCCGGGCGCCGCCGCCTGAGCCCCCGGCCCGGACAGCGTCAGGGCCCCGCCGCGCCGGTCGCCAGCTCCCACCGCCAGACGGCGCCGGCCTCGGGGTCGGTCAGCTCGGCGGTGCGCCGGAACCCCAGCCGCCGCAGGACCGCGGTCGAGGCGTTCTCCCCGGCCAGCGTGTGCGCCCGCACCAGCGTCACGCCGCGGGCGGTCGCGGCGTCGACCCACTGCCAGGCGGCCTCGGTGGCGTGGCCCCGTCCGCGGTGGGCCGGGGCGATGCCGTAGCCGATCTCGACGGCGCCGTCGACCGGCGGACCGGTGAAGCCACCCAGGCCGACGACCGTGCCGGTCGCCCCGTCGACGACCAGGTGGCTCCACCACTCCGGGTCGGCGCCCCCGCGCAGCACCCGGACCGTCTCCGGGAGCGCCTCGGGGAAGGGCAGGTACCCCTCCGCCACGTCCCGGCCGTACCGGCGGGTGAAGACCTCGCTCCCCTCGAGCAGCGCCTCGGCGCGGTCCAGCGTGAGCGGTTCGACGACCGTGTGCTGCGGGGCCACGCTCCCTCCCTCCTGCGTGCCGGCGGCGTCAGCGGGCCCAGGCGTCGAGCCGGTCGGCGCCGATCCGCGCCAGGCGCCGGCCCTCGTCGGCGGCGTCGTCGTCGACGAGGTCGAGCACCCGCACCACCGACAGGTGGTCCTCGACGCGGGCCACGGAGACCCACTGGCTGACGCCGACGTCCACCGGGCCCGAGTCCACCTCACCGGTGGCGACCAGGTTCACCTCCTCGGTGACCGCCCGCCCGTGCGGCTCGGTGTCCGTGGTGACGTCGAGGCGCAGGGTGGCGTCCTGCTCGACGTGCTCGACAGCGTGGCAGGACGTCGCCGTCCCCCGCCAGCCGTCCAGCGCGCCGGCCGCGGCGGCGGGGTCGTCGAAGCCGAGGACGGTGTGCGCGACGACGACGCCGCCGAGCGCGTCGTCGGTCGTGAACGTCACCGACCACCGCTCGGTGGCGCCGGCGCCGAGCGCGTCGACGGCGGACAGGCAGCCGGCCCGGGTGAGGTCGTCGTCCGCGGCCGGGTCGGGGTCCACCCGGTGGTCCGGGCCGACGTCGTCCGCGCGCAGCAGCGGCCCGTCCTCCCGTGCACCGGGGCCGGGGACGTCGTCGGGCCCGGAGACCTCGACGGTGCAGCCGGCAGCCAGGACGGCGGCGGTGGTGAGGGCGAGGGCGGCGAGGACCCGGGCCCGGGAGGGGCTGGTGGTGGTCACGAGAACTCCGTCTCGGTGGCGTGGGCAGGGCGGGAGGGGGCAGGGCGGGAGGGGCCGGGCGGGCACCCCCCCCCCCGCCCCGGCGCCCCAAAAAACGGGCCCCCCAACCGAACCG
>NZ_JBJGYI010000034.1:0-53848 GCF_054049915.1 Geodermatophilus sp. SYSU D00766 | reverse complement strand
ACAACCCCCGCGCCCGCGGGCGCGGGGGCCCCCCGGGGGGCCCCGGGCGGCCCGGGTGTCCAGCGGACGCCTAGGACTCCGCGCCCTCCTGCTCGGCCGTCCCGGTGCCGCGGCCCTGGGTCAGGACGTCGCCCTCCCCCGGACCGCCGACCAGGGTGTCGTCGCCGTTGCCGCCCTCGAGGGTGTCGGCGCCGAAGCCGCCGAGCAGCCGGTCGTCGCCGTTCTCCCCGGACAGCCGGTCGTCCCCGGCGCCGCCGCAGATCACGTCGTCGGCGTTGCCGCCGGTGATCGTGTCGTTCCCGCCGAGACCCATGATCACGTCGACGCCGGTGGTGCCGCGCAGCGTGTCGTCCCCGTCGGTGCCGCGGATGGTCGGGACCAGCCCGTTGCAGCGCTCGTCCAGGTCGATCCCGAGGACCAGCGGGTCGTGGTCGCTGGACCGGTAGGGGTCGTCGTCGTAGAGCGCCGGGTCGCCGTCGTACTGGTAGGCCGACGACTCGACGGCGTTGATGTTCCAGTGCGCCAGCCCGGTGACCTTCTCCTCCAGCGCCGCGGTGGCCAGCGCGTGGTCGAGCGAGCCGGACAGCCCGTCGAACACGTAGCTGTAGCGGCCCGGGTCGAACTCCTCGCCCAGGTCGGCGTAGCCGGCGTCGCGGAGGGCGACGATCGGGTCCTCCTGGCTGTAGGCGTTGAAGTCACCGAGCAGGACGACGTCCTCGTCCCCGGTCTCGGCGCGCAGCCGGTCGGCGAACGCGGCGAGCGAGGCGGCCTGCCGCGTGCGGTCGCCGTTGTAGGCACCCTGGCCGTCGCCGGCGTCGACGTTGTCGCCGGTCGCCCCGCCCGCGCCCTTGGACTTGAAGTGGTTGGCGACGACGGTGAACGCGTCGCCGTCCTTGACGAAGGTCTGGGCCTGCGGCTCGCGGGCGTTGTCCCAGACCTCCTCGTCGACCAGGCCCACCGGGTCGCCGACCGGCTGCACGACGTCGTCCTGGTAGATGATCGCGCTGCGGATCACGTCGCGGTCGACGGCGTAGAGCTCCTCGGGCAGCGGCACGTAGGCCCACTTGTCGTACCCGGCGGCGGTGTTCAGCCGGCCGACCAGGTCGGCGAGGGCGCCGTCGGCGTCGCCCGGGCTGGCACCGGTGGAGTCGGTGTCCTCGATCTCCATGAGGGTGACCACGTCGGCCCCGAGCGCCTCGATGGCGCTGACGATCTTGGCCGCCTGCTCCTCGAACTCCGCCGGGCTGCTCGCGCCGCGGGCGTCGGGCCCGGTGAGGGTGGTGAAGTAGTTGAGCACGTTGAACGCGCCCACCTGCACGTCACCGCCCACCGGGTCCGGCGCCGTGGGGCGCTCGCCGAGCGTGCCGATCGTGCCCTCGGGGGTGCCGTCGGCCGGCTGCAGCCGCCAGTTGTTGAACCCGTAGCCCAGCACCGTCGGGGCGGTGAACACGACGGTCTCGCCGACCCGGATCGGGTCGGCCGCCGTCAGGTAGGGGTGGTTGGTGACGCCGGTGCGCGCGGTGGAGGCGTCGTCGAGGACGATCCGGCGGCGGGCGTTGTCGGAGGCGACGGCGGTGGCCTCCGGGGTGCCCGGCCGGGCCACCTCGGTGGGCTGCAGGAGCACGCCGTCGGCCGCGAGCAGCAGCTCGCCGAAGCCGCCCTGGGCGCCGCCCACGAGCTGGAAGACGTCGCTGACGACGAGGTCCTCGTCGGGGTCCACGAGCATGCCTTCGAGCCGCTCCCGCTCGGCGTCGGTGGCCGGGAGCGCCAGCGCCACGGCGGCCGGCAGGTCGCCCTCGTCGCCGTCGGCGCACACCGCGACGTCGGTCTGGGAGGTGATCTGCGTCTGGCCGCCGAACTCGTTGGCCCGCCCGGTCACCGCCACGGTGTCGCCGAGGTCCACCGCCACGGGGCTGAACACGAACACGCCGTCGGAGGTGGCGGGGTCGCCGTCGCCGTCGGGGTCCTGCAGGTAGAAGCCGGACAGCCCGGGCACGTCGCCGACGACGACGCCGCGGACGGTGACCGTCGTCCCGTTCACCGGCGTGGTGGCCCCGGTCCCCTGCACGGCGCCGATCTCGGAGGTCGGGGTGGTGTCGCAGACGCCGGCCGGCGGGGGCGGGGGCTCGGGGGTGAACGTGGGGTTCACCGAACCCCTGGTGCTCGCCGCCGGGCCGAACCACCGCAGCGCCTGCGTGTCGGTGTCGTACCGACGGGACAGCGACTGCCCCTCGGGAACACCCTCCTCGGACACCCCGATGTCGGTGCTGACCATCCCGTCCGCCGGTCCACCGACGGCCGTGAAGACGCCCTCGTAGGAGAGGAACTCCGCGACCGTGCCGTCGGGACCCACGAGCGCGAGGCCGTCGGGCGAGCCGTTCTGGACACCGGCGGAGGCCGGGTAGTCGACCACGGCCACGGCGGGACCGGTCACCGACGGTGAGCGTCTGCCGGGAGACGGCGTCGTAGACCACGCCACCGTTGCCGTTGTAGAGGAAGAGCTTCCAGCCAGCCGACGAGGTCCCGGCAGGGAACTCGACCTCGACGAACTCGCCGGTGTCCGTACCGGCGTCGTCGTAGTGGATCTCGGAGATGAACGGCGTGCTCGGCGCGGCCGAGGCGATCGCGGGGAGGCCCACGACGGCCAGGGAGGCGGCGGCGGTGCCGAGGGCGGCGCGGCGCGCGAGCACGCGCCGGGATCCAGGGGATGAGCGCACGGAGAACCCTTCGAGAGGCGCCGGGGACGTCCACATGGTGGGCACACGAGGTGCCCGGGCCGACAACGGGGTGTGACGGCCGGATGACTGCGGCGTGCAGTGTGACCCCGATCCCACCGGTACCGGCGTGTCGCGGTTCCGACACGCGGTCGTCCGGCGCCGTCGTCGACCGAACGCGTGTTCGACCGGCGTGCCAGACTGCGCAGGTGGCAGGCGGGATGCACCGGGGGTCGTCACGGCCGTCGCTCGGCGAGCGCGCCGCCGACTCCGGCGTCCGCCCGGCCGGCCCGCCCCCGGCGGCCGGCGCCCTCCCGCCCCCGCGCCGGGACGACACCGGCCGGCACTGCTGGGTGCACGACCCGCCGGGCGCCTCCGGCCGGCTCCCCGGCCTGCTCGTCGAGTGGCGGCAGCGGCCCGGGGGCTGGCAGGGCCGGGTGGCCTACGCCGTCCCCGGTCCGCACGGGCCGGTGCTGGTCGAGGCGTGGCTGCCCGCCGCCGCCCTGCAGCAGCGGTGAGGCGTTTCCCCGGCGACGGGACGGCTATGGCCTCCCGGAGAGAACCGACCACGGAGGTACCGCGATGACCACGCCACCCGACCGCCCGACCCTCGACGACGTCATGGACACCGAGGAGTCCGCGCCCCGGGACCGCCAGCAGCACGGCAAGGCCGACCCCCGGCCCGACGACGACGAACTCCAGCACCGCACCGAGCAGGAGCGGCAGGCCGTGGGCTCCGACGACGCCGACCCGGCCGGGGCGGACTTCCACGCCGCGACCGACTGAACGGCGACCCCGGGGCGCGTCCCGCGCGGACGCCGGTGACCCGGCTCGGGCCCGACGGCGTCGGCTGCTGGGTGGTCAAGACCGCCCGGCCGCCGGACGCCGTCGTCCCCGGCTGGCGCCCCGGGCAGACGCACGAGGTGACCCGCTGCCTGCGGCCGTCCTACCGGCTGGGCCTCGTGCGGCCCGGGCAGCCGGTGCTGCTGTGGCTCAGCGGCCGCGACCGCCCCGGGGTGCACGCCACCGGCGTGCTGGCCGCCGAGGTGGCGACCGGTGACGACGGCCCGGTCGTGGTCGTCCGGCTCACCCTGCTGCCCGACCCGATCCCCCGCGCCGACCTGCTGGCCGACCCGGCCGCGCGGGACGCCGAGGTGCTGCGCGCGCCGGCCGGCAGCAACCCCTCCTACCTGACCCCGGCGCAGTACGCCGCCGTCCTCGCCCACCTCCCGTGACACCGCAGCCGGCCGCGACGCGGCTGGGACCATGGGACGCGTGTCGAGGAAGCGGATCACCTGGGGCGCGCTCGCCTGGCTGCTGACCCTGCAGTTCTTCGTCGTCGAGACGATCGCGCAGCTGAGCTCGGAGGTGCCCTACTCGCGCTCGGCGGAGGTCATCAGCGCGCTGGGCGACCCCACCCGGCCCGGCTCCACCCTGATGAACGCCTCGTTCGTCGTGCAGGCCGCGCTCATCGGCGCCGGCGCGGTGGCGCTGCTGCCGGCGCTGCGCGGGCGCGCCGCCCGCCCGGCGGTGGCGCTGCTCGGCGCCGCCGCGCTCGGCGTGCTGCTGGTCGGGGTCTTCCCCCGCCTGACCGACCCGTCGCTGCACACCACCGGCGCGGTGCTGTACCTGGTCGGCGGCGGGCTGGGCCTCATGGCGCTGGCCTACGCCGTGCGGCCGTGGTCGGAGGCGCTGGGGACCACGGTGGTCCTGCTCGGCCTGTTCGGCACCGCGATGACGGTCTTCTACGCCGCCGGGGTGGTCGGGCTGCTCGGCGAGGGCGGCACCGAGCGGGCCGCGGCCTACGTGCTGCCGATCGGCCTGGCGCTGGCCGGCCCGGCCCTGTGGTGGCTCACCCGCACCCGCGACGAGCCGGGGCCCGGCGGCCGCCGGTCGCGCGCCGAGGCGCGGGAGCAGGAGCGGCTGGCCCGCGCCCGCAGCGCCGCCGAGCGCGACGACGCCCTCGAGGCCGCCGCCCGCCGGGCCGCGGCGGCGCAGCGGCGCGGCACCACCGGCACCGGTCCGCAGGCCGGCTCCCCCGACGACGGCCCCTCCGACGACCACGACGACGACCACGACGACGACCTCGACCCCGACGACCCCTGGGCCGGCCCGCGGCGCCGCTGAACCGGTCGCGACCGCCTGGCGGTCGAAGCGATCGGCTCGCGCGCCTACCTCCGGACCGGCTGCCGGGCCGGCGCCGGGGCGCGCACCGGCCCGCGCCGGCGCGAGAGCGCCACGCCGGCCAGGCACACCACGCCACCGACCACCGCCAGCGGAGCCGGGACCTCGTCGAGCAGCAGCCAGGACAGCAGCACCACCAGCGGCGGCACCAGGTAGGTGGTCACGCCCAGCCGGCCGGCCTCGGTGCGCGCCAGGGCGTAGGCCCAGGTGCTGAACGCCAGCGCCGTGGGCACCACCCCGAGGTAGACCGTGCCCAGCACCGACGACGCCGGCGCGGTGGCCAGCTCGGTCACCAGCGCGCCGGCCCACGGCAGGCAGCACACCGCCCCGATGGCGCAGGCGGTGGCGGTGACCTGCAGCGGCGGCAGCCGGCGCAGCACCGGCTTCTGCGCCACCACGCCGACGGCGTAGGTCACCGCGGCCACCAGGCACAGCAGCACGCCGAGCAGGTCACCGCCGCCCTGCCGGCCGGCGACGCCGATGAGCAGCACCCCGGCGAAGGCGACGGCGAGACCGGCCACCAGCCAGCGCGGGAAGCCCTCCTGCAGCCAGACGCCGGCCAGGACCGCGATGAGGATCGGCCCGACGTTGACCAGCATCGCCGTCGTCCCGGCGTCGAGGTGCCGCTCGGCGGCGTTGAGCGCCACGTTGTAGACGGCGAACCAGCCGACCCCGCAGACGGCCAGCAGCCGCCACTCGCGCGGCGTCGGTGCCACCCACCCGCGGCCCACCGACAGCAGCGCCAGCACCGCCGCGCCGACCAGCAGCCGCCCCAGCGCCAGGGCCCCGGGCGAGAGGTCGGCGCCCACCGCGCGGATGCCGACGAAGGCCGACGCCCACGCCAGCACGGTGACGGTGACGGCGGTGAGGACGGGCAGGGAGACCGGGCGGGCTGGGGGCACGTCCCCGAACCTAGGGACCGGCACCGACGCCGCGCTGGCGACTTCCGGACACCGCACCGGGACGGCAGTCCCGGCGCGGAGTCCGGCAGGATCGCCGCGGTTCAGGCGCCCCGCAGGTGCTCGGTGTAGGTGCGGCGCCCCCGCGCGGCCCCCGGCCCGGGCAGCACGCCGCCCTCGCGGAAGGCCGCCGAGAGCCGTCCCGGCAGCGGCGTGGCCACCACCCGCACGCCGGGCTCGCGGGCGGCCGCCCAGGCGCGGGCGAGCTCGGCGGCCGACAGCGCCTCCGGCCCGCCGAACTCCACGACGTCGCCGGTCGCCGCACCGGAGGCGACCTCGGCCACGAAGGCGGCCGCCTCCCCGACGTCGACCGGTGCGGCCTGCCAGCCCATCGGCACCGGCAGCACCGGGCCGCGGCGGGCGGTGGCCAGCATCTCGTCGACGAAGTGGTGGAACTGGGTGATCCGCAACAGCGTCACCGGCAGGCCGGAGGCCAGCAGCACCTGCTCGGCGGCGAACTTGGCCCGGTAGTAGTTCCAGGGCACCCGGTCGACGCCGACGATCGAGACGTAGACCAGGTGCTGCACGCGCCCGCGGTCGAGGGCCTGCACCAGGCGGCGGGTGCCGGCGACGTCGACCTGCCACGGGTCCCCCCGCGGGTCGCTGGCCGCGTGCACGACGACGTCGACGCCGCGGACGGCCGCCGGCAGGTCGCGGCCGGTGGCCAGGTCGGCGCGCACCCCGCCGGGACCCGCGCCGCGCCGCGACATCTGCCGGACCGCGTGGCCGGCCTGCTGCAGGACGGGCACCACCCTCCGGCCGAGCTGACCGCTTCCCCCGGTGACCAGGACGTCCATGGGCACAGTCTGCCGCTCCGGGCGGACCGGTCCTCCCCGGCGCGCCTCGCCGGTGCATCTCACCTACGAGATACCGTGGCCTCCCGTGACCGCGACCGAGTTCCCGGCCGAGACGACGGCCCCCTCGTCCGCCCTGCCCCCCGCCAGCGGCGCCGCCGTGCGGATCGGCGCGCTGGTGCGCGACGCCCGCCGGCACCGTGGCCTGACCCAGCAGCAGCTCGCCGAGCGCCTCGGCACCAGCCAGAGCGCCGTCGCCCGCATCGAGCAGGGCGGCCAGAACCTCACCCTGGACCTGCTCGGCCGGCTGTCCGAGGCGCTGGAGAGCGCGCTGATCAGCGTGGGCCCGGCCGGCCCCACGCACCTGCGGGTCACCGGCGGCACCCCGCTGCGCGGCAGCGTGACGGTGAAGTCGTCGAAGAACGCCGCGGTGGCGCTGCTGTGCGCCGCGCTGCTCAACCGCGGCCGGACGACGCTGCGCAACGTCGCCCGCATCGTCGAGGTGGACCGCATCCTCGACGTGCTGCGCTCCATCGGGGTCTCGGCCACCTGGGACGCCGCCGGCCGCGACCTGACCCTGCAGGTCCCCGACGAGCTGGACCTGGCCGGCATCGACGCCGACGCCGCCCGCCGCACCCGCAGCATCATCATGTTCCTCGGCCCGCTGCTGCACCGGGCCCGCGAGTTCCGGCTGCCCTACGCCGGTGGCTGCGACCTGGGCACCCGCACCGTGGAGCCGCACATGATCGCGCTGCGGCCCTTCGGGCTGGCGATCGAGGCGCACGCTGGCGAGTACCAGGCCACCGTCGCCCCGACGGCGACCGAGCGGCGCACCATCGTGCTGACCGAGCGCGGCGACACCGTCACCGAGAACGCGCTGCTGGCCGCCGCCCGCACCGAGGGCACCACGGTCATCCGCAACGCCAGCTCCAACTACATGGTCCAGGACCTCTGCCTGTACCTGCAGCTGCTCGGCGTCGGCGTCGAGGGCCTCGGGACGACGACGCTCACCGTGACCGGCCGAGCGGTGCTCGACGCCGACGTCGACTACACGATCAGCGAGGACCCGGTCGAGGCGATGAGCCTGCTGACCGCCGGCATCGTGACCGGCTCGGAGCTCACCGTGCGCCGCGCGCCGGTGGAGTTCCTCGAGATCGAGCTGGCGGTGCTGGCCGAGATGGGCCTGCGCCACTCCCTCTCCGAGGAGTACCTGGCCGACAACGGCCACACCCGGCTGGCCGACATCACCATCCGCCCCTCGCAGCTCAAGGCCCCGATCGACAAGATCCACCCGATGCCGTTCCCGGGCCTCAACATCGACAACCTGCCGTTCTTCGCCGTCATCGCCGCCTCGGCCACCGGCTCGACGCTCATCCACGACTGGGTCTACGACAACCGCGCCATCCACCTGTCGGACCTGACCCGCCTGGGCGCCGACGTGCGGCTCATGGACCCCCACCGGGTGCTGGTGACCGGCCCGACCCGCTGGCGCAGCGCCGAGGTGGTCTGCCCGCCGGCGCTGCGCCCGGCGGTGTGCATCCTGCTGGCGATGCTGGCCGCGCGCGGCACGTCGGTGCTGCGCAACGTCGACATCATCGCCCGCGGCTACGAGCACCTCTACGAGCGGCTGGTCGAGATGGGCGCCTCGATCGAGGTCTTCTCCGACTAGTGCGGCATAGGAAGCTATCCGCACGTCTCGGCCGTTCGGACGTGCGGATAGCTTCCAATGCCTGGGCAGGTCCCCGGGGGTTGACCCTGACGCCACGTCAGGCGCTTCGCTCGCGGGCATGACCGGCACCGCAGCCCCCGGCGTGGACCGGGACGTCTACCCCATGCCCGCGTTCGTCACCTTCCCGGTGAGCGACCTGGCGGCGACCACGCGCTGGTACGAGGCCCTCGGGTTCGTCGTGCTGGCCACGCTGCCCGGCCCCGGCGGGACGGACTCCCTGGTCCACCTGCGCCGGCAGCGCTACCAGGACCTGCTGCTGGTCCCCGGGCGGCCCACGCCGGGCCCGCGGGTCGGCTTCGCCGCCGGCGAGGAGGACCTCGACGAGCGGGCCGCGCGGCTGCGGCGGCACGCGGCCGCGGCCGGCGGCTCCGTCGAGGGACCGGTGGACACGCCCTGGTTCACCCGCGACCTGGTGGCGACCGACCCGGACGGCTACGTCGTCGTCCTCACCGCGCCGCGGCTTGCTGACGTCGCCGCGGCCCCGGAGTGGACCGACGCGGTCACCGGCTCCCTGGGCCGCCGGCCCGGCGGGGCCGGGTAGCGCGGCGGACGGGGAGCTCAGCGCTCCTGGTCGGTGGGCCGGACGAGGACCTCGTTGACCGCCACGTGCCGCGGCTGGCTGACGACGTAGACGATCGCGCGGGCGACGTCCTCGGCCTGCAGCGGCGTCATCCCGCCGACCATCTGCTGCGTGGCCGCCTTCGCCTCGGGCTGGGTGATGTGGTCGGTGAGCTCGGTGGCCACCGCCCCCGGCTCGACCAGCGAGACGCGCACCCCGCGGGTGGTCACCTCCTGGCGCAGCGACTCGCTGAACGCGTTCACCGCCCACTTGCTGGCGTTGTAGACGCCGGCGCCCCTCCGCGCGGTGCGCCCGGCCACGCTGGAGACGTTCACGACGTCGCCGGAGCCCTGCTCCAGCATGCCGTCGATCGCCGCGTGCGTCGTGTACATCAGGCCCAGCACGTTGGTCGAGACCATCCGCCGCCAGTCCTCGACGTCGGCGCCGACGATGGTGCCCAGCAGCATCACGCCGGCGTTGTTCACCAGGACGTCGAGGCCGCCGAGGTCCGCCCGGGTGCGCGTGACGGCGTCGCGGCAGGACGCCTCGTCGGTGACGTCGAGGTCGAGGGCCAGCACGCGCGCGCCCTCGCCGCGCAGCCGCTCGGCCAGCGCGGCGAGGCGGTCGGCGCGGCGGGCGCCGACCGCGACGGCGGCACCGGCCCGGGCGAGCGCGACCGCCGTCGCCTCGCCGATCCCCGACGACGCCCCGGTGACCAGGGCGACCCTCCCGGACAGTGGTCGGCCGGCGTCGGTCATGCGGTCCTCCTCCCGCGCCGCGGGTGCGGCACCGTGGACAGCCTGCGGCCGCCGGCGTGATCCGGCAGCGCGAGGAAGTGCGGCTTCCCAGGGCCCCGCCACCGGGTCTAGACCGTTCCCATGACGACGAGGCGAGGGTTCCTGCTGGGGGCCGGGGCGGGCGCGGCCGGCCTGGCGGTGGGCGCGACGGGCGCCGCGCTGGTCACCACCGGCGACGACGACGCGCGGCGCCGGGCGACCGCGAGTGCCGAGAAGCGCTTCTTCGAGGCCGCCGGCGCCGCCGACGAGGGCGAGGGGGTGGCCCGGCTCGGCACCCGCCGGGTCGTCTGGAACACCACGGTGACCGAGCCGGTCGCCGCGATCACCTTCGACGACGGCCCGACGCCGGAGTACACCCCGCGCATCCTCGACGCGCTGGACGAGGCGGGGCTGACCGCGACGTTCAACGTCATGGGCTGGAACGGCGTCCACCACCCCGAGGTGCTGCGCGACGTGGTGGCCGCGGGGCACGAGATCGGCAACCACACCTGGACCCACCGCGACCTCACCACGCTCACCCAGGAGCAGACCAAGGAGGAGATGGTCCGCTGCAAGGACGAGATCGAGGCCCTGCTCGGGCAGCCGTTCACCAGCTTCCGGCCCCCGCGCGGGGAGCTCACCGGCTACGCGCTGCGCATCGCCGCCGAGCTCGGCTACGACACCTACATCTGGTCGGTCACCCGCGGCCCCGGCGACAAGAAGGAGGTCACCGAGATCGAGGACTACATGGGCCAGACGGTCCAGGCCGGCGACGTCCTGGGCCTGCACGACGGCATCGGCCGCGGCACCTTCGACCCCGAGGCGGCCTTCGCGGTGGCGCTGGCGCAGCGGCGGGAGCTGGAGGTGGCGGCGCTGCCGACGGCGCTGCGGCAGATCGCCGACCGCGGGATCACCCTGGTGAGCGCGAACCGGCTGCTCGAGCGCAGCGTGCCCGAGCCGATCGGCGGCAGCCCGCCACCCGCGCCGGACGGCGACTGAGCGGGGTCAGACCCGGACGACGATCCCGCGGCGCAGCAGCGCGGCGCACAGCGCCCACACGACCGTGATCGAGAGCACCGGGTAGAGCCAGGCGGACACGACCGCGCCGGCGACCGAGGTCACCCAGTCGTCGACCGCGGGCTGGACCGCGTGCGACAGGACCGCCCGGAACACGATCTCGGAGAACACGAACGCCACGACGGCGTTGACCCCGAGCACCTCCAGCGGCCGGAAGGGGCGGACGACGCCGCGCACGTCGACCAGCCAGTGCAGCGCGGCCAGCGCGAACAGCGCGATCCCGCCGGTGACGAGGACGAACGACGGCGACCACAGCCGCTTGTTGAGCGCGACGGGGGGCGCGAGGGCCAGGCCGGCGACGACGAGCGCGGTGCCGCCCGCGGCCAGCCGGGTGAGGGCCGCCCGCCCCGGGTCGGAGGCCAGCACCCGCCCGGCCAGCACGCCGAGGAAGACGGTGACGGCGCTGCCGAGGTAGGAGTGCGGCGCCTCGGCGGAGAAGGACACCCCGATCGCGGCGTCCACGGTCCGCCCCCACGACCGGTCCGGCCCGCCGCCGAGGGTGACCGTCAGGACGCTCAGCGTGGCCAGCAGCCCCGCGGCGACGGGTACCTGCGCCGGGCGGGGCAGCCGCAGCAGCAGCCAGCACAGCAGGTAGGCGCCGGCGATGTGCCCGAGCACGCCCACCCCGGCGGTGAGCGACCAGTACTTCGCGGCGACGACCAGCCAGCCGAGGGCGGCCAGCCGCAGCGCCCGGAGCAGCGCCTGCCGCGGCTGCTGGGCCCGCCGCGAGAAGGGCACCGACACGCCCACGACCAGCAGGAAGACGGGGAAGACGACGTCGGCCACGCGCAGCCCGTCCCAGGCGGCGTGCTCGAGCTGGTCGGGGATCGCCGCGTTGCCGCGGTTGTCGACGAGCAGCATCCCGACGACGGCGAGCCCGCGCAGCACGTCGACCCCGCGCAGCCGGAGCCGCGGGCGCTGCGGCGGCGCGCCGACCTCCGGAGGGGAGGCCCCCGGGCCGGTCGTCACGCTTCCACGATAGGGGGATCAGTCCTCCGGCAGGAGGACGCCGAAGCCGCGGACGGCCAGCCGCAGCAGCACCGGCCCGGACCGACGCAGGTCGGCCACCCGGGCGGCGCTGACCGCCTCGAGCTGGGCCTCCCGGCGGGCGTAGGCGTCGGCGCCCTGCAGCCGCGCCGCGTGCAGCGCCAGGGTGTTGGACCACACCTTGCGCCGCGACTCCCGCAGCACAACGCGGACGGCGGTGCGGTTGGCCCCGCCCATGACGCGGTCGAGCAGGGTGCGCCGGCTGCCCTCCGCCGCCAGCGCCCGGTCCTCCTCGCCCACCCGGCCGACGAGGACCTCGTCGATGCACTCGTGGTCGCGGCGGCGGCTGTCCAGCAGCGGCGGGTCGGCGAAGTCGGCCGGGCCGATCACCCGCACCAGCGACCGGGGCAGGTCGTAGTTGATGTGCGCGTTCATGCCCAGCAGCACGTGGCCCTCGGGCCGGGTCCCCTCGCCGGTCCCGAACGCCGCCCGCCACGGCGCCGGCGCGGTCGCCGGGTCGCGGCGGTGCGCCTCGAGGGCGTCGAGGTAGAGACCGGCGAAGTCGACGTCCCAGTCGGTGACCCAGTCCGGGTCCTCGAACCGCCCGGCGTCGATCGCCGCGCCGACGGCCTGCGTGGTGCGCAGGTACGTGCCGAGGAAGTGCCGCGCGGGATCGCCCTCCGCGGCCAGCCCGTCGAGCAGCCGCTGCATGCGGTCGATGAGCTCGTCCACCGGCGCCGTCACGCCCGCGATGGTGCCGCGCGACGGCCGGCTCCGCAGGCCGGCTCGCAGGCCGGCTCCCCGGTCGGCGCCCCGGTCAGAGCTCGAGCAGGCCGGGGAGCCGGTCGAGCGCGGCGGTGAGCAGCGCGGGCAGGTCGCCGGCGGCGCCGGTGAGCCAGTCGGCCTGCGCCACCTCGAAGCACCCGAGCGCCAGCTTGGCCAGCAGCAGCGCGTCGCCGGCCGGGACGCCCCGGGCGGTCAGCCCGTCGGCCAGCGCCGACTCCCACCGCCGGTGCTTGGCTGCGGCCCGGGCGGCCAGCGCCGGCACCGTGGCGACCACCTGCTCGCGGGTCAGCAGCACGTCCCGCAGCGGGGCCACCTGCTCGGCGATCCGCACCGCGGCCGTCCGCAGCGCCGCCCACGGCGGCAGCTCCGGCGGCACGTCGGCGACGGCGGCCGAGGCGGCGGCGAGCAGGTCGTCCTCGAGCCCGAAGAGCAGGTCCTCCTTGTCGGCGAAGAGCCGGAACAGGGTGCTGCGCGAGAGGTCGGCCGCCGCGGCGACCTGCTCGGTGCTGGTGGCGCCGTAGCCCTGGGCGGCGAACAGCGCGACGGCGCGGCGGGTCACCTCGGCCCGCGTGCGGCGGCGCCGGCGCTGCGCGGCGGTCTCGGTCACGCCGCCATGTTGACACGTCGTCCCGATGTGGCACAGAGTCCCACATCGGGACGCCGTCCCGGATCCTCCTCTCCCACCGCAGGAGCCGTCGTGGACAGGACCCGCACCGCACTGGTCACCGGCGCCACCTCCGGGCTGGGCCGGGTCACCGCCGGCCTGCTCGCCGCCACGCCGGGCTGGCGGGTGCTGCTCGGCGTCCGCGACGTCGCCCGGGGACGGCAGGTGGCCGCCACCCTCGGCCCGGGGACGGGCGTGGTGGAGCTGGACCTGGCCTCGCTGGCCTCCGTCCGCGCGGCCGCCGGCGAGATCACCGACCGGGGGCCGCTCGACGTCCTCGTGCTCAACGCCGGCGTCCAGGTGCGCAGCACCGGGACCGCCTCCGCCGACGGGTACGAGCTCACCTTCGCGGTCAACCACCTCGGCAACCACCTGCTCACCCGGCTGCTGCTGCCGCACCTGGCGCCGGGCGGCCGGGTCGTGGTGCTCAGCAGCGGCACCCACTTCGGCACGCTGCGGAAGTCCGGGCCCTACCCCCGGCCGCGCTGGGAGTCGCCGCGGGTGCTGGCCACCCCCCGCCCGGGGTCGGGTCAGGTGGCCTACGCGACGTCGAAGCTGGCCACCGTCTACTTCACCCGGGAGCTGGCCCGCCGCTGCCCCGACGTCGACGCCGTCGCCGTCGACCCCGGCCTGGTGCCGGCCACCGGCCTGGCCCGCGACTACCCGCTCTGGGCCCGGGCGGTGTACCGCACGCTGACCCCGCTGCTCGAGCGGCTCCCGGGGGCGCAGACGCCCGGGCAGGCCGCCGCCCAGCTCGCGGCGGTGGTCACCGGTCCGGACGGGACCAGCGGCCGCTACGTCGAGCGCGGCGTCGAGGCGCCCTCCTCTCCGGAGAGCCGCGACCCCGCCCGGGCGCGCGAGCTGTGGGACGTCAGCGACGAGCTGGTCGGGCTGGCGGCCCGCTGACCGCGACGCCCAGGGCCCGTCCTGCGGACCGGCTGAGCGTGGCGTCCTCCTACGGGTCGATGCGCTCGTAGGACAGCTGCAGGTCGTCCTCCCAGGGGCCGCCGTCGTGCGACATGGTCCCCCTCCCGTCGAGTCGGCTGCCGTCGCCGGAGACGGTGAGCACCATGCGCTGGGCGAAGCCCGCCTCGTCGCGGTGCCACGACACCTCGCCGTCGCCCGCCTCGACGGTGTACCGGCGGGAGACGCCCCGCTCGTCGGCGTACATCATCGTGAGGGTGCCGGCGGCGTCGTCCGAGCCGATCACCGCCACGGCGCTGGGGACCTCCGGCTCGTCCATCTCCGAGCGCACCACCACGAAGGCGCCGCCCTCGTGCCAGGCGAAGGACGTGCGGCCGTGGAAGGTCGTCCCCGGCACGAGGGGGTGCGTCCCGGTCGTGCGCCAGTCGCCCAGGAGCGGCGCCAGCGGCTCGAGTGCCGGGTTGCGGCGCTGCGCCTCGGAGCCGATCGGGGTCGTCATCTGCAGGAGTGTCGCAGCGCAGGGTCCACTCGGGGAGCCGGGTGCACCGAGGGACGGAGGCGTTCCCGCGGGAACGCCCCACCTCCGGATCGGGCGCGTCGACGGAACTCCGTGCACCCGGGGCCGGACGGTGTGCGCCGAGGGGCGGTCACGAGGCCGGGACGTGCGCGTCTCCGCACGTCGTCCGTCAGCAGCCCGTCCCTGGATCCGCCGCCACGGACGGGCGCCCGGGGACGGGCGAGATCCGCAGGACAGCGCCTAGACGAGGGCGTCGAAGCCGTCGTCGGGCGGGAGCAGGCCGGCGTCGACCGGCGGCCGGTGCGGCTGGTCGAGGCCGCGCATCCGGGCCGCGTGCAGCGCCAGCAGCAGGTTCAGCCGCAGCGTCGGGTCGGTGGTGAAGGGCCCCAGCAGCCGCTCGAGCTTGCCGATGCGGTAGCGCATCGTGTTGTAGTGGAAGTGCAGCCGGCGGGCGGACTCGGCGACGTTGAGGTTGGTCTCCAGCAGCACCCGCAGCGTCTCGCGCAGGTCGGCGGAGTCGGGGTCGGCGGCGTCGGCGAGCGAGCCGAGCACCTCGTCGACGTAGCTGCGCAGCTCGGTGCTGTCGGGGATGAGCGACAGCAGCCGGAACACGCCGAGCTGGTCGAAGTGGGTGACGGTGGCCGGGCCGTGGATCTCCTGGCCGACGCCGAGCGCCCGCTGCGCCTGCTGGTAGGCCTCCCCCAGCGCCGACAGCGACCCCGCCGGGCGGCCGATGCCGGTGGCCAGCACCCGGCCCACCCGCCGGACCCGGGCGTTGACCCGGCTGGTGACCGCGGTGACCAGCGCGGTGATCTCCTCGGGCGTGCGGCCGTCGAGCGGCAGCACCGTGACGATCTCGGTGAACAGCCCCGCCACCGCGGCCCCGGAGACCTCCGACTCCAGTGCGGCCCGCCAGCCGTCGGCGAGCCGGTCGAGGACGTCGAGGGCGCGGGTGGGGTCGGCGGCGGGGTCGGCGGCGGTCTCGGTGGCCGTCACCAGCACCACGACCGGGCCGTCGAGGCGCCAGCCGAAGGACCGGGTCTGGGCCAGCGCGCGCTCGGTGTGCCGCAGCGACCCGGCGACCAGCCGGCGGACCAGGTCGCCCTGGAACCGCAGCTCCACCGAGTGCACGGCCTGCTGCCGGATGACCGACAGCGCCGAGACGACGGCGGCCCGCTCGAGGACACCCCCGGCGCCGACCACCATCTGCCCGGTGCGGTGCACCGCCACCAGCCAGCCGTGCCGCTGCTCGCCGGCCATGATCGGCGCGACGGCGTACTCCCCCACCCCGCCGGGCAGCTCGTGGTGGCCCGGGACGAGCAGGATGCCGTCGGCCGGGGACAGGTCGGCGTCGGCGAGCACGTCGGCGGGGGTGACGACGGTCTGGTCGGCGCGCACGCCCGACAGGCGGTTGGCCGGCGCCATCATCGCCAGCTCGTCCTCGGCCTCGGCGTCGAGCAGCCACAGCCAGTCGCTGATCTCGATGACGTCCTCCGGCGGCCCGGCGCTGGTGACGATCTCGCGGTCGGGGCCCAGCCCCAGCACCGCAGCGCCCTCCAGGTAGGTGGCCAGCCGGTCGGTGACCTCGGCCAGGCCGCCGCCGCTGAGCGCGACGTCGATGAACTGGTCGTGCATGCGGGCGGAGAGGGTGAGCGCCTCGCCCTGCTTGCGCACGACCGCGCCGAGCACCTCCGACACCGCCTCGTCCATGCGCACGGTCGGCGGCAGCGCGAGCACCGGCAACCCGCGGCGCTCGGCCTCGGTGAGCACCTCGGCGGGCACGGCCGGCGGCCCCTCGGTCCGGCGGTAGGCCAGCGCCGCGGTGCCGGCCTGGTCGAGCCGGTCGACCAGCGCCCGGGCGTCGGCGGCGTCGGCCGGGGGCAGCCGGGCGCCGAGGACGACGACGACGTCGGGACCAGCGGTGGCCAGCGGGACCGCAGGGTCGTCGACCACCATGTGCCGCACCACCCGGTCCAGGCCCGAGCGGCCGGTGACGACCTCGGTCCCGGTGAGGCGGGGCAGCCGCAGGGCCTCGTCGAGCCGCAGGCCGACGCGGTCGCGCCACTCGTGCCGCGGGGTCGCCGCCCGCGCCGCCCCGGCGGACTGCCATCCGCGCGGGAACGACATCGGTGCGGTGGGGTAGGACCCGGAGGCCATCGAGACCTCACCCTGCGTCACGACTCGCCCTCCTAGTGGCCCGATGGTGTTCTCGAGTTGCTGGAACCTGGCAGGTGTGCCTGGACGGCACCCCCCATTCTTGGCCACATTCGCCATACGAGGACGTGCGACTCGCCGCTTAGCTTCGAAGCCGGCCAGTACCCGTCCGCTGGATGGTAGGCGGTCACCGATCCCGGTGCCCTCCCGCCTCCGGCGGTGGGACCGGCTCCGTGGGAGGACTCGAGCGGAGGGTCGCTCCCATTGTCCCGACGGGGAAGGACGAAGCGGATGCGCACCATCGACCACACCACCGGCGGCGCCGGCACGGAACGGGGACGCGCGGCCCGCGCCGGTGTCCCCCTGATCCCGCTCCCGCGCGCATCGGTCCAGGAGACGCTGCGGACGGCGTCGCCGGCCCGCCCCGCCTCCGCCGTCCCGTCCTCGGCCAGCACCGGGGTGGCCGACCTGCTGCGCGGTCCGGTGCGCCCGGCCCGCGTGCTGATGAGCGCCCCGGCGGCGGTCTACCTGCAGGTCCCCACCGACCGCGGCAGCGACGTCGTCGGCGTGCTGACCAGCGACGCCGCCCGGCTGCCGCTGGGCTGCGTGCTGTTCCGGCCGAGCAACGGCCGCCCGCTGGTCTCGCTGCCCAGCGGCGCCCCCGCCGAGGTGGGCGGCGGCCGCATCGTCGTCGGCGACCTGGTGGTGCGCGCCGCGGCGTGGTGGGACCCGCGGCCCCGGCTGCCCAGCCCGCGGCCGGCCCTGCTGCCCGAGGGCGTGCGCCAGCTGCGCACCACCCTCTACGGCGAGGGCGTGCCGCACAGCGCCTTCACCCTGCCCGGCCTGCCCGCCGGTCCCGGCGGGCCGCTGGCCGCGCTGCGCGGCGCGGTCCGCCGCGCCGACCTCGACGCGGCGCTGCGCACCGCGGCCCGGCTGGTGGGTCTCGGCCCCGGCCTGACCCCGGCCGGCGACGACGTCATGGCCGGCACCATGGCCGGCCTGGTGCTGCTCGGGCACCCGGCCGCCGAGCGGTTCGCCGCCGGCGTCTACTCCCTGGCCGCCGGCCGCACGACCGAGCTGTCGCGGGCGCTGCTGCGCCACGCGGCGGCCGGGCGGGTCAGCGGCGAGTACGCCGCGGTCCTGCAGGGCCTGGTCGGCGAGCGGCCGCTGGGCCCGGCGATCGAGGGCCTGCTGGCCACCGGCTCGACCAGTGGCCGGGCCATGGCGCTGGGCCTGTGCACCGCGATCGACCTGGTCGACCGCACCACGCGGGTGCGCTGACCCCACCGGCACCGACGACGGCGGCCCCCTCCCCACCCGGGGAGGGGGCCGCCGTCGCGTGCGGGCACCGGCCGCCTCAGCCGTGCCCGCCGTGGCGGCCGAGGGTCTGCTCGGGAGTCGCGCCGGGGCGGGTCCACTGCGGCACGGGGCGGCTGGTGGGACCCCAGGTGGCGTTCCCGTCGGCGTCGGAGCGCCAGTACCAGCAGATCGGCGCGCCGTGCCCGCCGACCGGTGAGCCGACCCGGGGCGGCTCGGGCCAGCCCTCGGGGACGTCCTCCCACCCCTCGCGGCGGCCGTAGGGCGTCATGTCGAGCAGGCCGAGGGTCCCGTCGGCCGGCTCGTTGCCCCGGCCGGTGGTGGAGTAGGTGAGGAAGGCCCGGTCGCCGTCGCGCAGGTAGCAGACGAGGTGCCCCTCCTCCGTGGCGATCCGCTCCTCCACGCCCCGCACCGAGTACCAGGGCTGGGTGTAGCCCATGAACTCGACGTACGGGGCCACCTCGTCCCACGCCCCCGAGGTCAGGACGGCGGAGGAGACGCCGCGGGCGTTGAGGTAGACGGCGTCCCGGAGGTGCCAGAGGTTGAAGGTGCAGCCCTCGCACTGCCCCTGGTGCGGCGTGCCGTCGTACCACATCGAGTGGTAGACGACGAGCTCGTCGCGGCCCTGGAACAGGTCGAGGAACGGGACCGGGCCGCCGGGTCCGGTGACCTCGACGGTCGCCTCGACCTCGACCATCGGCAGCCGGCGGCGGGCCGCGGCGATCGCGTCGCCCTCGCGGGTGTGGGCCTTCTCGCGGACCAGCAGCTCGTCGCGGGCGGCCTGCCAGGTGGCCCGGTCGACGACGGGCGGGCGGCCGGGCAGGCCGGTGGTCGGGTGGTCCGGGGTGGTCGTCACGGTGCCCTCCGGGGGTCTCGTGCCGGACGGCGTCCGGCGAGGGTCACCAGGAGGGACCCACCGCCCGGCCGGAACTCATCGCGGCCGGGGCGCCCTCAGTCCGGCAGCGGGTCGCCGGCGCCGACCGGACCGGGCAGCAGCGGGCCCAGGGCGTCCCACTGCGCGATCCGGCAGCCGTCGGTCCGCGACAGATCGAGGTCGACCGGGACGCCGCCCCAGGTGCCGGTGACGCGGGCGGTCTGCGGCCCGCCGTAGACCTCGGTGCAGGCCAGGTCGTCGGGCAGCGGCGCGAACGGGTCCTCGAGGCCGGCCAGGTGCGCGCAGGCCGCCGCCGGGTCGGGGTGGTCCCCGCCGGGGGCGTCCCCGCAGGTGAGCGTGTACCGCGCGGCGGCCGCCCCGTCGCCCGGGTCGACCTCGACGAGCAGCTCGTCGGCCGGCGGCCGGGTCGCCGCGCCCGGTCCGGTCGGCCCGCTCCCCCGGTCGGCGCAGCCGGCCGCGAGCAGCGCGGCCGCCAGGACCAGGGGTGCGCGGCGGCACCTCACAAGCGGCAGGCGTGGATGCTGGTGACCAGGATGGCGCGCGCGCCCAGCTCCCAGAGCTCGTCCATGACCCGGTTGGTGTCGCTCTGCCGCACCATCGCCCGCACCGCCGACCAGTCCGGCGTCTGCAGCGGGCTGACCGTCGGCCCCTCGAGGCCCGGGGTGAGCGCGGTGGCGCGCTCGAGCAGCTCGTTGGGGCAGTCGTAGTCGAGCATCACGTACTGCCGGGCGACCAGCACCCCGCGCAGCCGGCGGCGCAGCTGGGCGACGGCGGGGACCTCCTCGGCGCCCTCGCGGCCGACGAGCACCGCCTCGCTGGTCAGCAGCGGCTCGCCGATGATCCGCAGGCCCGCGGCGCGCAGCGTCGTCCCGGTCTCGACGACGTCGCAGACCGCGTCGGCCACCCCGAGCCGGCAGGCGGTCTCCACCGCGCCGTCGAGCCGGACCACGCCGGCCTTGATGCCCTGCTCCTGCAGGTGGTGCTGCAGCAGCACCGGGTAGGCGGTGGCGATGCGCCGGCCGGCGAGCTGCTCGACGGAGTCGATGCCGGACTCGACGGGGCTGGCGAACCGGAAGGAGGACCGGCCGAACCCCAGCGGCATCACCTCGACCGCGGCCGGGCCCTCGCCGTCGGCCGGGGTGGTCTCCAGCAGCATGTCGCGGCCGGTGATGCCGACGTCGAGGGTGCCGGATGCGACGTAGACGGCGATGTCGCGCGGGCGCAGGTAGAAGAACTCGGTGTCGCTGTCGGGGTCGTAGACGGCGAGGTCCTTGGTGCTGCGCCGCTGGCGGTAGCCGCTCTCGGCGAGCATCGCGGCCGCGGGCTCGCTGAGGACGCCCTTGTTGGGCACGGCGACACGCAGCACGACGGGACTCCTGGGAGGTTCGGGGGTGCGGTTACAGGTGGGTGTAGACGTCGGCGAGGGTCAGCCCGCGGGCGAGCATGAGGACCTGCACCCGGTAGAGCAGCTGGCTGATCTCCTCCGCCGTCCGCTCGGGGCCCTCGTGCTCGGCGGCCATCCAGGACTCCGCGGCCTCCTCGACCACCTTCTTCCCGGCGGCGTGCACGCCGTCGCGGACGGCGGTGACGGTGCCCGAGGCGGGGTCGCCGGCGGCGACCTTCGCCGACAGCTCGTCGAACAGCGCGTCGAACGTCTTCACGCCCGCCCCTGCCCGGCGGCCGGGGTGACCTGGAAGCCGGTGGTGTGCCGCGGCCCGCGCAGGTCGCGGAGGGTGAGCGCGGTGGCCAGCGCGGCGACCGCGGCCTCCCAGCCCTTGTCCTCGGCCGAGCCGGGCAGCCCGGCGCGGTCGCGGGCCTGCTGCTCGGTGTCGCAGGTCAGCACGCCGTTGCCGACCGGCCGGCCGGCGTCGAGCGCGACCCGGGTCAGGCCCGCGGTGACCGCGTCGCAGACGTACTCGAAGTGCGGCGTGCCGCCGCGGATGACGACCCCGAGGGCGACGACGGCGTCGTGCCGCTCGGCGAGTGCCTGGGCGACGACGGGCAGCTCCACGGCACCGGGCGCGCGGACGACGGTCGGCTCGGGGACCCCGCTGGCGCGGGCGGCCGCGACGGCGCGGGCGAGCAGGCTGTCGGTGATCTCGGCGTGCCAGGTGGTGGCGACGATGCCGAGGGAGAGCCCGGCGGCGTCGACCGCTCCCGCCTCGGGCCGGCCCTGACCGCTCACAGCCGCTGCTCCTGCTGCCCCAGCGGCACGTCGGTGCCCGGGACGGTGGCCGGGCTCGCGACCGGGCCCGGGGCCGGGCCGGCGACCGGGACGTCGGCCGGGCCGGACTCGGTCTCGGGCTCGATGATGTCGAGCAGGTGCCCCATCCGGTCGCGCTTGGTGCGCAGGTAGGACAGGTTCTCCGCGGTCACGTGGCTGGGCAGCGGCACCCGGCCGGTGATCTTCAGGCCGTAGCCCTCGAGGCCGGCGCGCTTGGCCGGGTTGTTGGTCAGCAGCCGCATGGTGTGCACGCCGAGGTCGACGAGGATCTGCGCGCCGGTGCCGTAGTCGCGGGCGTCGGCGGGCAGCCCCAGGTCGAGGTTGGCGTCGACGGTGTCCACGCCGGCGTCCTGCAGCTGGTAGGCCTGCAGCTTGTGCAGCAGGCCGATGCCCCGGCCCTCGTGCCCGCGGATGTAGAGCACGACCCCGCGGCCCTCCTGGGCGACGGCGGCCAGCGCCGCCTGCAGCTGGGGGCCGCAGTCGCAGCGCAGCGAGCCGAAGACGTCGCCGGTGAGGCACTCGGAGTGCACCCGCACCAGCACGTCCTCGCCGTCGCCGACGTCGCCGTAGACGAAGGCGACGTGCTCGCGGTCGTCGTAGGAGCTGCGGTAGCCGACGGCGGTGAAGGTGCCCGGCCCCAGCGGCACGGTGGCCTCGGCGACCCGCTCGACGAGCTTGTCGAAGCGCTTGCGGTAGGCGATGAGGTCGGCGATGGAGATCAGGCACAGGTCGTGCTCGTCGGCGAAGACCCGCAGCTCCTCGGCGCGGGCCATGCCGGTCGGGTCCTTCTCGCTGACCAGCTCGCACAGCGTGCCCGAGGGCCGCAGCCCGGCGAGCACGGCGAGGTCGACGGCGGCCTCGGTGTGCCCGGGCCGGCGCAGCACGCCGCCGTCCTTCGCGCGCAGCGGCACGATGTGCCCGGGCCGGGCGAGGTCGGCCGAGGAGGTCTGGGCGTCGGCGAGCAGCCGGATGGTGTGCGCGCGGTCGGCGGCGGAGATGCCGGTGGTCACGCCCTCGCGGGCGTCCACGGTGACGGTGTAGGCGGTGCCGCGGCGGTCCTGGTTGACCCGGAACATCGGCGGGAGGTCGAGCCGGTCGGCGTCGGCCTCGGTCACCGAGACGCAGATGTAGCCCGAGGTGTAGCGGACCATGAACGCCACGAGCTCGGGGGTGGCGAGCTCGGAGGCGAAGATGAGGTCGCCCTCGTTCTCGCGGTCCTCGTCGTCGATGACGACGACGGGGCGGCCGTCCTTGACCGCGGCGATCGCGCTCTCGACGGTGTCCAGGCGGACCGTTCCGGTCATCGGCGTGCTCCCAGCAGGCGTTCCACGTACTTGGCGATCACGTCGACCTCCAGGTTGACCGGGTCCCCCGGGGCGCGGCCGCCCAGCGTGGTCTCGCGCAGGGTGGCGGGGATGAGGCTCACCTCGAACCACGGCTCGGGGTCGTCGGCGGCGCTGAGCGCGCTGACCGTGAGCGAGACGCCGTCGACGGTGATCGAGCCCTTCTCCACGACGTAGCGGGCCAGCTGCCGAGGCACGGCCACGCGCACGACGTCCCAGTGCTCCCCGGGCGTGCGCGAGAGCACCGTGCCGACGCCGTCGACGTGGCCCTGGACGATGTGCCCGCCCAGGCGGGTGGTGGCGCTGACCGCCCGCTCGAGGTTGACCGGGTCACCGCCGGCGAGCCCGCCGAGGCTGCTGCGCCGCAGCGTCTCGGCCATGACGTCGGTGGACCACACGGCGGCGCCGTCGCCGTCGGGCTCGACGCCGGTGACGGTGAGGCAGACGCCGTTGACCGCGATGGAGTCGCCGAGGGAGACGTCCTCGAGCACGCGGCGGGCGCGGATGCGCAGCACCGCGGCGTCGCCCCGGGGTCCGCCGAGGTCCTCGCGCACGACGAGGGTGCCGACCTCCTCGACGATGCCTGTGAACACCTCAGTCCTCTCCGTCCGCCTGACGCCCGACACCAGTGTGCCGGGTGGGCCGCAGGCGCACCTGCACGTCCTCGCCCAGGACGGTGACGTCCCGCACGCGCAGGTCCAGCGCCGCGCCGACCGTCGTGATTCCCAGGTCCCCCACCAGCGAGGGACCGGCGCCGAGCAGCTTGGGCGCGAGGTGGACGACGGCCTCGTCGACCAGCCCGGCGCGCAGGAACGCGGCGGCCAGCGTGGGGCCGCCCTCGAGCAGCACCCGCCGGACGTCGCGGTCGAACAGCTCGGCGAGCAGCTCGGCCGGCCCGGCGGCGCGGCTGACCAGGGTCGGCGCGGCGCCGTCGAGGACCCGGGCGGTCGCCGGCAGCCGGCCGCGCCGGTCGTGCACCACGCGCAGCGGCTGCCGGGGCAGGTCGCGGCCCTCGGCGTCGCGGACGGTGAGCTGCGGGTCGTCGGCCAGGGCGGTGCCCGACCCGACGACGACGGCGTCGCAGGTGGCGCGCAGCGCGTGCACCGCGGCGCGGGCGACCGGCCCGGTGATCCAGCGGCTGGTGCCGTCGGCCGCGGCGACCCGCCCGTCGAGGGTGGCGCCGGCCTTCCAGACGACGAACGGCCGGCCCTCGCGGACGCCGGTCAGCCACGCGGCCAGCGCGCCCTCCTCCGCGGCCTGCCGCTCGACGCCGAGCTCGACGTCGACCCCTCCGGCGCGCAGCCGCTGCGCGCCGCCGACCGCGAGCTGCGTGGGCTCGGGCACCGCGACGACGACGCGGGCCACACCGGCGGCCAGCAGCGCGTCGGCGCAGGGGCCGGTGCGGCCGGTGTGCGCGCACGGCTCGAGGGTGACGACGGCGGTGCCGCCGCGGGCCCGCTCGCCGGCCTGCGCCAGCGCGCGCACCTCGGCGTGCGGTCCGCCGGGCGGGGAGGTGGCGCCCTCCCCCACCACCGCGCCGGCCGCGTCGAGGACGACGGCGCCGACGGCGGGGTTGGGGCTGGTGGTGCCGAGGACGGACGCGCCGAGCTCGCGCGCCCGGCTCATGGCGGCCGACTCGACCGGGGTCACGCTCACCCGGCGACGGCCGCGGCCGCCTGCGCCCGGAGCCCGGCGATGGCGCGGGCGGGGTCGTCGGCGCCGTAGACGGCCGAGCCCGCGACGAAGACGTCGGCGCCCGCCTCGGCGGCCTGCTCGATGGTGTCGGCGTTGACGCCGCCGTCGACCTCGACCAGCAGCGTGAGGTGGCCGGTGTCGACCAGCTCGCGGGCGCGGCGGACCTTGGGCAGCACCTCGGCGATGAACGCCTGCCCGCCGAAGCCGGGCTCGACGGTCATGACCAGCAGCGTGTCGAACTCGCGCAGGACGTCCTCGTAGCGCTCCAGCGGGGTGCCGGGCTTGATCGCCAGGCCGGCCAGGGCGCCGGCGGCACGCAGGTCGCGGGCGACGTCGCGCGGGTCCCCGGTGCAGGCCTCGGCGTGCACGGTGACGTTGCGGGCGCCGAGCTCGGCGTAGCCGGGGGCCCAGCGCTCGGGCGCCTCGATCATCAGGTGGCAGTCCAGCGGGACGGGGCTGACCCGCGCGATGGCCTCGACCACCGGGCCGCCCAGGGTCAGGTTGGGCACGAAGTGGGCGTCCATGACGTCGACGTGCAGCCAGTCGGCGTCGGCCACGCGGGCCACCTCGTCGGCCAGCCGGGCGAAGTCCGCGGACAGCAGGCTGGGGGCGATCATCGGGGTCCGGGCCACGCCGTCCGAGTCTAGGTGCGGGCCGATCACCGGCCCGCCGGGCCCGGTCGGACCCCGTCAACGGACCGCGCCGTCTCGTTTGTTACGGCTTGGTCACGGTCTGTCGACATGTCTCCCTCCGCTACCTAGCGTCAGCCCGGGCTGCCCGAGCGTGACCCTCGGTGGTTCCCCACCGGCGGTCGGCGGCCCTCGTCCGACAAGGGAGACGGTTTGACGAAGAGAGCTCTGCCCCTGGTCGTGGGTGCCGCGCTGGTCGTGGCCCTGCCCGCGACCGCGAGCGCGGCACCACCTCCGGCGGACCCCGGCGCGGCCCCCGCCCGGGCGCACGACCTGCCCCACCCGCTCGGCGACAAGCAGCGCGAGCTGCGCGAGCAGGCCCTCGAGGAGGTCCTCTCCGGCGAGGCCACGCCGTCCGGGGACAACAGGGTGGTCGAGGTCGCGCGCGGCCAGTACGTCGAGCTGGCCCAGGAGGACAGCGACGCGATCTGGACCGTGCTCGGCGAGTTCGGCGACCTGTCGCACAACGCGATCCCGCAGCCGGACCGCAGCGTGGACAACACCACCATCTGGGCGCAGGACTTCTCGCAGGCCCACTACGACGAGATGCTCTACTCGTCGGCCGCCGGCGTGAACTCCGTCGCGAACTACTACGAGGAGCTGTCCTCGGGCCGCTACACCGTGACCGGCGAGGTCGAGGACTGGGTCACCGTCGACGACCACCCGGCGTCCTACTACGGCGAGGGCGGCGACGGCCGGCGTCCGTGGGAGTTCGTCAACGAGTCGGTGAACACCTGGTACGCCGACCAGCTGGCGGCGGGCCGGACGGCCGAGGAGATCGACGGGTACCTCGCGCAGTTCGACGTCTGGGACCGCTACGACCACGACGGCGACGGCGAGTTCGACGAGCCCGACGGCTACATCGACCACTTCCAGGCCGTGCACGCGGGCATGGGCGAGGAGGTCGGCGGCGGCGTCCTCGGTGCCGACGCCATCTGGAGCCACCGCTGGTACAACCAGACCACCCGCGTCGGGGCCGGCGGCCCGACCGTCGACGGCGAGGTGAACCCGCTCGGCGGCACCCGGGTCGGCGGGTCGCGGTTCTGGATCGGGGACTACACGATCGAGCCGGAGAACGGCGGCGTCGGCGTCTTCGCCCACGAGTTCGGCCACGACCTCGGCCTGCCCGACCTCTACGACACCTCCGGCAACAGCGGCGGCGCGGAGAACAGCACCGCGTTCTGGACGCTGATGTCCTCGGGCTCCTACGGCAACAGCGGCGAGCCCGCCGACGGCATCGGCACCCGGCCCACCCACATGGGCGCGTGGGAGAAGATCCAGCTGGGCTGGCTGGACCCCCAGGTGGTGCGGTCGGGGACCACGGCCAACGTGAAGCTCGGCCCGGCCACGGCGACCACCAAGCAGGCGCAGGCGCTGGTCGTCGTGCTGCCCGACCGCGAGGTCACCACGACCATCGGCACGCCGTTCGAGGGCCCGGACTTCTGGTACTCGGGCGCCGGTGACGACCTCGACAACACGATGCTGACCGCGCTGCCCGCCGGTGCCGCGACGCTCACCGCGAAGGTGGAGTACCAGATCGAGCAGGACTGGGACTACGCCTACGCCGTCTACACCACCGACGGCGGGAAGACGTTCACCTCGCTGCCGACGAACCGGTCGACGTCCACCGACCCCAACGGCCAGAACGCCGGTCAGGGCATCACCGGCAGCACCGGCGGCCAGTGGGTCGACCTGTCCGCCTCGCTGGCCGGCGTCCCGGCCGGTGCCCAGGTGGGCTTCCGCTACTGGACCGACGGCGCGGCCACCGAGCCGGGCCTGCAGGTGGACGCGGTCGCGGTCGACGGCACCGCGGTGACCGACTGGGCCCTCGACGGGTTCACCGTCTCCACCGGCACGGCGACGCAGTCGTTCTTCAACGCCTACATCGCCGAGAACCGGGCCTACACCGGCTACGACGCCGGCCTGCGCACCGGGCCGTACAACTTCGGCGACCCGGAGCACCCGGACTGGGCCGAGCGGCTGCCGTACCAGGACGGCCTGCTGATCAGCTACTGGAACACCCAGTACGCGGACAACAACGTCGGCGCCCACCCGGGTGCCGGGCTGATCCTGCCGGTCGACGCCCACCCGGGGCTGCTGTACGAGCCGACCGACGACGAGGCCGACGCCGCCGCCGGTGAGAGCTGGCGGCCGCGGATCCAGTCGCACGACGCCACCTTCGGGCGGCAGGCGACCGACCGGATCACGCTGCACGACCCGGACACCGGGGTGGCCGGCAGCTACGGCGGGCTGCCCGCCGTGCCGACCTTCGACGACACGCAGGACTGGTACGTGGCCCCGGGTGAGCAGCCCGACGCCAACGGCTGGAGCGGCGTGGACGTGCCGAGGACCGGCACCCGGATCACCGTGGTGAGCACCAGCGCGCACGACGGGTTCATGCAGGTGCGGGTGAACTGACCCGCAGCAGGACGGACGGCCCCCCGGCGCACGCCGGGGGGCCGTTCCGCACTCAGGCGGGGGCCCGGTCCCGGTCGGGCAGCGCCACCCACTCCGCCCAGGTGAGGTCCCGGCCGACGTACCGGGGTGCCCGCAGCGGCCAGTCGGCGGCCAGCCAGCGCGGCACGAACGCGTCCAGCGCCGCCTCGACCTCGCTGCCGACCAGCCGGTCGACGACCCACCAGGAGACCTCGGCGTCGGCGTCGCCGGCCTTGGTCGGCGGGTCGATGTACAGGCAGCCGAGCAGCTCGGCCTCGTCCTCCTCGAACAGGCCGTAGAGGAAGCTCTCGTGCGCCTCGATCTCGCGCTCGTGGTGGGCCAGGTCCTCGCGGTCCTGCTCGGGGGTCATGTGCGCCGGCGGCCAGCCCCACGCCTCGCCGTAGATCCCCCACAGCCGCTCGCGCGAGCCCATGACGGCCGGGAAGTCGATCTCGGTGTCGGCCGGGCCCATCGGCCGCAGGTGCTGGCCGGTGGGCAGGTCGGCCCGGAGGGGGTGGGCGAAGTCGTCGGGGAGCCAGGTGCTGGAGGGTGCGGACACGGCGGGGCACGCTAGGCGACGACGGCGGCGCGCGACACCCCCGCCGGCGCGGTCAGCGGGTGCGGCGGAGCAGGGCCAGGAACATCGCGTCCGTGCCGTGCCGGTGCGGCCACAGCTGCCCGTACCGGCCGCGCTCGACCCCGGGCACCCCGGGGAACAGCGGCGCCACCGGGAGCACCTCGACGTCGTCGCGCGCGGCCGCGGCGTCGGCGACCGCGACGGTCTCGGCGGCGTGCGGCGAGCAGGTCACGTAGGCGACCACCCCGCCGGGCCGCACGGAGGCCAGCGCCGCGTCCAGCAGCGCCGTCTGCAGGTCGACCAGCGGGCCGACGTCGCCGGGCGTGCGCCGCCAGCGCACCTCCGGGCGGCGGCGCAGTGCGCCCAGCCCGGTGCACGGCGCGTCCAGCAGCACCCGGTCGAAGGAGCCCGGCGCCCACGGCGGCTCCCGCCCGTCGGCCACGAGCACCTCGACGTCGTCCTCGCCGGCCAGGGCGCCGCGGACCAGCTCGGCGCGGTGCGGCGCGCGGTCGGCGGCGGTGAGGTGCACCCCGGCCGGGCGGACGGCGGCCAGCAGCCCCGCCTTGCCGCCGGGGCCGGCGCAGACGTCCAGCCAGCGCGCGTCGGGACCCTCCAGCGGGGCGCGGGCGAGCAGCAGCGCGGCGAGCTGGCTGCCCTCGTCCTGCACCGCGGCCGTGCCGGCGCGCACCGACGGCAGCCGCCCGGGGTCGCCCCCGCCGAGGCGCACCGCGTACGGCGACCACGGGCCCGGCGTTCCCCCGGACTCCGCCGCGAGCGCGTCCCGGGCCACGTGGCGGGCGACCAGGTGCACCTCGGGGGCGGCGTCGTCGGCGAGCAGGGCGTCCTCGAGCTCGGCGTCCCCGGCCTCGTCACTGCCGCCGAGGGCCTCGCGCCAGGCGGCCACGATCCACTGCGGGTGGTCGGTGGCCAGGCCCAGGCGCCGGTCGCCGTCGGCGTCCAGCCGCGCCAGCCACGCGGCCCGGTCGCCGCCGGCGGCCACCTTGCGCAGGACGGCGTTGGCCAGCCCGGACGCGCCGGACCCGACGATCGCGCGGACGAGGTCGACGGTGGTGGCGACGGCGGCGTGCGCGGGCACCCGCAGGTCGAGCAGCTGGTAGGCGCCCAGGCGCAGCAGGTCGAGCAGCCGGCGGTCGAGCTCGTCGAGCGGGCGGTCGACCAGCCCGGCGAGGACGGCGTCGAGGGTGCCCTGCGCGCGCAGCGCGCCGTAGGCGAGCTGGGTGGCGAAGGCGGCGTCGCGGGGCTCGAGGTCGCGCTCGCGCAGCAGCTGGGGCAGCAGCAGGTTGGCGTAGGCCTCCCGCGCGGAGACGCCGTCGAGGACGTCGTAGGCGGTGAGCCGGGCGCCGTCGAGGGGTGCCCGGCGGGGCGGGCGGCGGTCGCGCCGGCCGCCGCGGGGACCGGCCGGGCGCCGGGGCGGGCCGCTCACGTCCCGAACCGCTCCCCCGGCCGCGGGCGGGCGCCGCGCGCCCAGTCGGCGGCCGGCTGCACCCGCTTGCCGGCCGGCTGCACCTCGCCGAGCCGCACGGCGCCGCGGCCGGTGCCGACGACGACGCCGCCCCGGTCCACCGCCACCTCGCCCGGCGCCGGTGCGGGCGCGTCCGGCAGCGGCTCCACCGGACCGAGCCGGAGCCGGTCGCCGCGCCAGGTGGTCCACGCGCCCGGCGCCGGGGTCACCCCGCGCACCCGCCGGTCGACGACGTGCGCCGGCAGGCCCCAGTCGACCTCGGCGTCGGCGGTCTCGATCCGCGGGGCCAGGCTGACGCCGTCGGCCGGCTGCGGGCGCGCCTGCAGGGTGCCGGCCTCGATGCCGTCGAGGGTGGCCACCAGCAGCCGGGCGCCGCTGACGGCGAGCCGGCCGAGCAGGTCACCGGCGGTGTCGCGCGGGCCGATCGGCTCGGTGACCACGCCGAACACCGGCCCGGTGTCGAGGCCCTGCTCGAGGCGGAAGGTGCAGGCGCCGGTGACCTCGTCCCCGGCCATGACCGCGTGCTGCACGGGCGCGGCGCCCCGCCAGGCCGGCAGCAGCGAGAAGTGCAGGTTGACCCACCCGTGCCGGGGCAGGTCGAGGGCGGCCGGCGGCACCAGCGCGCCGTAGGCGACCACCGGCGCGCAGTCGACGGCGAGGTCGGCCAGCTGCGCGAGGAACTCCGGCTCGCGCGGCGAGCGGGGCTGCAGCACCGGCAGGCCGGCGGCGTCGGCGCGCTCGGCGACCGGGGAGCGGCTCACCGTCCGGCCGCGGCCGGAGCGGGCGTCAGGCCGGGTGAGGACGGCGGCGACCTCGTGGCCGGAGGCGAGCAGCGCGTCGAGGGAGGGGACGGCCGCCTCGGGCGTCCCGGCGAAGAGCAGCCTCAGTGGGGGCTCACCTCCACCCGCGGGACCCAGGCGGCCATGTCCCTCCACTCGGCCTCGGCCAGCGCGGCGAGGGCGGCGGCGCGGGCCCCGGGGTCGAGCCGGTCGACGAACACGACGCCGTCGAGGTGGTCGACCTCGTGCTGCACCGCGCGGGCGAGCAGGTCCGAGCCCTCGACGCGGACCGGGTCGCCGTGCTGGTTCCAGCCGGTGGCGACCACGTGCAGGTGGCGGCGGCAGTCGAAGCGGTACCCGGGGATGGACAGGCAGCCCTCGGGCGCCTCCTCCGTCTCGTCGCCGACCAGGTCGAGCGAGGGGTTGACCAGGTGGCCGACCTCGCCGTCGACGTACCAGGTGAACACCCGCAGGCCGACGCCGATCTGCGGCGCGGCCAGGCCCGCTCCCCCGGCGGCGTGCATGGTCTCGGTCAGGTCGGTGACCAGCCGCCGCAGCTCGGCGTCGAAGTCGACGACGGGCGCCGCGGGCCGGTGCAGGACCGGGTCGCCGAGCAGCCGGATGGGGGTGACGCTCACCGGTCCAGCGTAGGTGGCGCCCTCCGCGCACTTCCGCGGAAGTGCCCGGGCGGTCGCTCGGGCCGCCCCGCGCGCGACGATCAGGTGAGCTCAGCGCACCGCGTCCTGGCTCAGCTCCGGCGGTGAGCCAGGACACCGCACGATCAGGTCACCTGATCGTGCGTCCGCCGTCAGACGAGCTCGAGTGGGTCGAGCTGGACGCGCACGTGCTCGCGCGCCTTGCGGGCACTGCGCACCCCCTGCACCGCAGCCAGCGCGGTGGCCAGCGCGGCACCCTCCCCCCGCGGCACCCGCACCAGGTACCGCGCCCGCTCGCCCTCCTGCCCCGGCCGCGGTGGCTCCGGGACCGGCCCGAGCAGGTCGGCGCCGTCGGGCAGCCGGGCGGCGTCGAGGAACTCCGCCAGGGCCGCCGGCGACCCCGAGACGGCGGCCATCCGGGTGGCCGGGGGGAAGCCGAGGGCGCGGCGGTCGGCGAGCTCGCGCGCGGCGAGCCAGCCCGGGTCCCAGCGCACCAGCGCCTGGACGACGGGGTGCGCGGCGTCGGCGGCGACGACGACCGAGCCGTGCGGGCGCACCAGCGTGGCGGCGTTCATCCAGCGGCGCAGCGTCTCCTCCCCCGCCCGCAGGTCCGCGCGCCCGAGCAGCGCCCACGAGTCGAGCAGCAGCGCGGCGCCGTAGCCACCCTCGGCCACCGGCTCGGCGCCCGGCGTGGCCACGACCAGGGCCGGACCGGACGGCACCGACGGCACCACCCCGGAGGAGCGCCCCGACACCCGCACGGGCGCGCCGGGGAACGCACGGCCGAGCTCCTCGGCGGTCCGGGCGGCGCCGACGACGGAGGCGCGCAGCTTGCTGCCGTGGCAGTGCGGGCAGTCGAAGGTGGCCGCCGGGCGGGCGCACCAGCGGCAGGCCGGCACCCGGGAGCCGCCCGGGCCCGGGGTGGGTGCGATGCCCAGCGGTCCGGAGCAGACGGCGCACCGGGCCGGTGCCCGGCAGCGGTCGCAGGACAGCCCCGGCGCGTACCCGGCGCGCGGCACCTGGACCAGCACCGGGGCGCCCTCGGCCAGCGCCGCGCGGGCCACCCGGTGGGCGAGGCTGGGCAGCCGGGCGGTGCGCGCCGCGGGGTCGCGGGCGAGCTCGGAGTCCTCGCCGAGGGCCTGCACGCGCGGGCCGGCCGCGCGCAGCGTGACGCGGTCGGCGACGAGCTCGTGCGCCCAGCCGCTCTCCACCAGCAGCGCCGCCTCCGCCGTCCGCGCGGTGGCCGCGACCACCGCCGCGCACGAGGCCAGGTGGGCGCGGTGCAGCAGCACGTCGCGGGCGTGCGCGTAGGGCGCCCGGGGCTCGGCGTGCAGGTCGTCGCCGTCGTCCCAGACCACCACCAGGCCGAGGTCGGCGACCGGCGCGAACACCGACGCCCGGGTGCCGAGGACGACCCTCGCGCTGCCGCGGGCGGCGTCGAGGAACCGGCGGTAGCGGGCGTCGGGGGCGGCGTCGGCGCGGAGCACGACGAACGACCCCGCCGGCAGCCGCGCCGCGGCCGCGGCCTCCAGCCGGTCGAGGTCGCGGCCGTCGGGGACCACCACCAGCGCCCCGCGCCCGCCCGACAGCGCCGCCTGGCACAGCTCGGCCAGCCGGGCGGGCCAGTCCTCCCCCGGCAGCGCCGTCCACACCGCGCGGGCCGGGCGGCCCTCGGCGACGGCGGCCAGCAGCGCCGGCCCGGTCGGGTAGCGCGCGAAGCCGGCCGGGTCCGGGGGCGCCGGGGGCGCGGGCGGCTCGGCCGGCGGGCGCTTCTCGGCGGCGGCCCGGCGGGGCGGGACGGCCAGCCTCAGCACGTCGGGCAGCGTGCCGCCCCAGCGCTCGGCGACGGAGCGGGCCAGCGCGGCGACCTCCGGGGTGAGCACCGGCTCGGACGAGACCAGCTTGGTCAGCGGCGCGAGCGCCCGGCCGGACTCGCTGACGTCGGTGAGCTCCAGGACGAACCCGTCGACCAGCTGTCCGGCGAACCGCACCCGCACCCGGCACCCGGCCCGCACCTCGCCGGCCAGCTCGTCGGGGACGGCGTAGTCGAAGGCCCGGTCGAGGTGCGCCAACGGCACGTCGACGACGACCCGCGCCACCCGCGGCGTGCGGGTGCCCGGGCCGGCCGGCGCGTCCTGCGCGGGAGCCGAGGTCAGGGGGTCCTCCGTTCCGGCGGGGTCGTCGCGCAGCAGTGTCCCCGCCGGGTACGACGGTGCCGTGCGCTCAGCCCGCGGCGGAGCGCAGGGCCTCCACGCGGTCGGTGCGCTCCCACGGCAGCTCGACGTCGGTGCGGCCGAAGTGGCCGTAGGCGGCGGTGGGCCCGTAGATCGGCCGCAGCAGGTCCAGGTCGCGCACGATCGCGCCCGGCCGCAGGTCGAACACCGTGGTGACCGCCTTCTCCAGGACGTCGTCGGGCACGGTGCCGGTGCCGTGGGTGTCGACGAACAGCCCGACCGGGTGCGCGGCGCCGATCGCGTAGGCCACCTGCACCTCGCAGCGGCGCGCCAGGCCCGCGGCGACGACGTTCTTGGCCACCCAGCGCATCGCGTAGGCACCCGACCGGTCGACCTTCGAGGGGTCCTTGCCGGAGAAGGCGCCGCCGCCGTGGCGGGCCATGCCGCCGTAGGTGTCGACGATGATCTTGCGGCCGGTGAGGCCGGCGTCGCCCATCGGGCCGCCGATGACGAACTTGCCGGTCGGGTTGACCAGCAGCCGGTAGCCCTCGGTGGGCAGGCCGAGCGCGGTCAGCTCCGGCTCGACGACGAGCTCCTGCACGTCGGGGGTGAGCAGCTGCTCGATGGAGATGTCCTCGGCGTGCTGGGACGAGACGACGACGGTGTCGACGCCGACCGGCCGGTCGTCCTCGTAGACGACGGTGACCTGGGTCTTGCCGTCGGGGCGCAGGTAGGGCACCGAGCCGTCCTTGCGGACCGCCGACAGCCGGCGCGCGAGCCGGTGCGCCAGCGCGATCGGCAGCGGCATCAGCTCGGGGGTCTCGTCGGTGGCGTAGCCGAACATCAGGCCCTGGTCGCCGGCGCCCTGCCGCTCGATCTCGTCGTCGGCCGCGCCGGAGGTGCGCGCCTCGTAGGCGGTGTCGACGCCCTGGGCGATGTCGGGCGACTGGGCGCCGATGGAGACGCTCACGCCGCAGGAGGAGCCGTCGAAGCCCTTGCGGGAGGAGTCGTAGCCGATCCGCAGCACGGTCCGGCGGACGACGTCGGCGATGTCGACGTAGCCGGCGGTGGTGACCTCGCCGGCGATGTGCACCTGCCCGGTGGTGATCAGGGTCTCCACCGCGACCCGGCTGTGCGGGTCCTGGGTGAGCATCTCGTCGAGGATCGCGTCGCTGATCTGGTCGGCGATCTTGTCCGGGTGGCCCTCGGTCACCGACTCGGACGTGAAGAGGCGGCGTGGCACTCGGTTCTCCCTGCTTCGGTGACGGGCTCGCGGTCACGAGGTGGGGCGCGGGGCGGTCCGCGCCGGGGGAGCACGTTACCGGCGCGCCCCGGGCGGGGTGGCCGGCGGTCGGGCCAGCCGGGGCAGCACGGCCTGCCAGACCGCCGCCGCGACGGCGTCCTTGGTGCCGTGGGGCACGTCGGTGGCGCTGCCGTCGGCGGCCAGGACGACGGCGGCGTTGTCCGGCCGGCCGAACACCCCGCCGCCGGAGACGTCGTTGACGACCAGCAGGTCGCAGCCCTTGCGGGCGAGCTTGGCGCGGGCGTGGGCCAGCACGTCGCCGGTCTCGTCGCCGGTCTCGGCGGCGAACCCGACCACCAGCTGCCCGGGGGTGCGCTTGGTGACCAGCTCGGCGAGGACGTCGGGGTTGCGCACCAGCGGCACGCTGTCGGGCTCGCTCGCGCTGTCCTTCTTCAGCTTGGTGGCCGCGACCGTCGCCGGCCGGAAGTCGGCCACCGCGGCGGTCATGACCACGACGTCGGCCTCCGGCGCCTCGGCCAGCACCGCGGTGCGCAGCTCCTCCGCCGTCCCGACCGGGACGACGCGGACACCGAACGGCGCGGGCAGGTCGACGTTGGCCGCGACCAGGGTGACCTCGGCGCCGCGGGCGGCGGCGACGCGGGCCAGCGCCCACCCCTGCCGGCCCGAGGATCGGTTGCCCAGGTAGCGCACCGGGTCCAGCGGCTCGCGGGTGCCGCCGGCGCTGACCACCACGCGGCGGCCGGTGAGGTCGGCGCGCAGCGCGCCGGCGCCGGCGGTGAGCGCGACGTGGGCGAGCGCGGCGACGTCGGCGGGCTCGGGCAGCCGGCCGGGGCCGGAGTCGGGACCGGTGAGCCGGCCCACGGCCGGGGGCAGCACGACCGCGCCGCGGCGGCGCAGCGTGGCCACGTTGTCCTGGGTGGCCGGGTGCAGCCACATCTCGGTGTGCATGGCCGGCACGAACACCACCGGGCAGTGCGCGGTGAGCAGCGTGGCGGTGAGCAGGTCGTCGGCCCGGCCGGCGGCGGCGCGGGCGAGCAGGTCGGCGGTGGCCGGCGCGACGACGACGAGGTCGGCGGTCTGCCCGATCCGGACGTGGGCGACCTCGGGCACGTCGGACCACACGTCGGTGGTCACCGGGTGGCCCGACAGCGCCTCGAAGGTGGCCGCGCCGACGAAGTGCAGCGCCCCGGGGGTGGGGACGACGCGGACGTCGTGCCCGGCCTCGGTCAGCGCACGCAGCAGCAGCGCGGCCTTGTACGCGGCCACGCCCCCGGCGACGCCCAGCACGATCCGGCTCATGCGCCCCATCCTCCCGCAGAGACGACGACACCCCCGGCACCGAGTACCGGGGGCGTCACTCGCAGGGGCCTGGAACGGCCCCCTCGCAGGGCCCCGCCGCGAGCCTGCGAGCGGTGGGGGGCGAGGGGGTGCTCCGTCAGTTCTCGCCGGCGGTGTGGGTCAGCAGACCCTCGTTGATCTCGCGGAGGGCGATCGACAGCGGCTTCTCCTGCGGCGCGGTGTCGACCAGCGGGCCGACGTACTCCAGGAGGCCCTCGGAGAGCTGGCTGTAGTAGGCGTTGATCTGCCGCGCACGCTTGGCGGCGAAGATCACCAGACCGTACTTGCTGCTGGTGCGCTCGAGCAGCTCGTCGATCGGCGGGTTGGTGATGCCCTCGGGGGCAGGTGCGACTCCGGACACGGGCGCAGGACTCCTCGGCTGGTTCGGCGGGAGTGAGGGGCCTCGGGGGCCGTCACTCGGAGGCGCCGGTCGTCTCCGACGACGGCGCAGCGAGCAAGGATACCAACTCGTCGGCGGCCCTGGCGACGTCGTCGTTGACCACCACGACGTCGAACTCCCCCGCGGCGTCCAGCTCGGCCTGCGCGATGGCCAGCCGGCGCTCCTGCACGGCGGGCGGCTCCGAGCCCCGGCCGGCCAGCCGGCTCTTCAGCTCCGCCCACGACGGCGGCGCGAGGAAGACCAGCTGGGCCCCGCCGTCGCGGGCACGGACCTGGCGGGCGCCCTGCAGCTCGATCTCCAGCAGCGCCGGCGCCCCGGTCGCGAGTCGCTCGCGGACCGGGGCGGCCGGTGTGCCGTAGCGGTTGCCGGCGTACTCCGCCCACTCCAGCAGGCCGTCCTCGGCGACGAGCCGGTCGAACTCGGCGTCGTCGACGAAGTGGTAGTGGACGCCGTCCACCTCCCCCGCCCGGGCCCGCCGGGTGGTCACCGACACCGAGACCCACACCTCGGGGTACCGGCGGCGGACCTCCGCCACGACGGTGCCCTTGCCGACCCCCGAGGGCCCGGAGAGCACCGTGAGGCGCGCCGGGACCGGGGACCGTGGTGCAGTGGGCAACGCGTCGTCCTCGTCCTCGGTGCGGTGGTGCGGTGTGGTGCGGCAGGCGATCCCGGTCAGCTGGCCGAGTCGGCGGGCACCTGGTCGGCGACCACCTGCTCGCCCCCGAACTCCGACTCCAGGGCCCGGCGCTGGTTGGCGCCCAGGCCGCGGACCCGGCGGGTCGGGGAGATCTCGAGCCGCTCCATGATCTTCGCAGCACGCGCCTTGCCGACGCCGGGCAGGGACTCCAGCACCGCCGACACGCGCATCTTCCCGATGACCTCGTCGGTCTCGCCCTGGCGCAGGACGTCGCCGACCGTGGCGCCCTTGCTCTTGAGCCGCTCGCGCAGCTCGGCACGTGCCTTGCGGGCCGCGGCGGCCTTCTCCAGGGCGGCGGCGCGCTGTTCCGGGGACAGGTCAGGCAGGGGCATGGTGCGTCCCAATCGTGTCGTCGCGGGGGCCTGCGCCCCGGCGTCTCGGTGCTGTGTCCGTGCCGTGCGGCACCCGTGGTCTCGGGCCCGGCGGTCAACCTAGTAACCGGGAATCCGCAGGTCACGCGCGGTGCGCGCGGAGTTTCCGATCTCCGTCCGTCCGCTCCTCACGCTCTGTCCACGGGCTGTGTGACGGTGCGTGAGAGCCGCAGGTCACGAAGTATACGGAACGTATTAGGTCCGCATCGATGCGGGGAGACACGCGGAGGACGACACGCCGGGGACCTGGAACTCAGCGGGCGGAGCGGCGGCCCAGCACCCACCCGCCGACCCCCGCGAGCACGAGCGCCCCCGCCACGAGCAGGCCCGCACCCACCAGGTGGCCCCGGTCCCAGAGCACCGCCCACCCGTCGTCGAAGGTCAGGGTGAGCGTGCTGTCGTAGGCGTCCACGGGCTCCAGCGGCGCGGAGCCGCGGGGGATCCCCGCGGCCGCCGGGTGGGTGTTCGTCCACCAGAACACGGCCACCCCCGCGACGGCGAGGGCCGCGCCCAGCAGCCCGAGCCCCCAGGGCAGCGCCCGTCTCACGCCGCGAGCTCCCCCGCCCACCGCGCCGCCGCCGCGCGCAGGGCGGCCGGGTCGGGGCCGGCGGCGAGCACGTCGCGGGAGACGGTCGGGACGACGGCGCGCCCGGCGCCGAAGAGCCGGCGCAGGTCCGCCGGCGTCCCGCCCTGGGCGCCGAGCCCGGGCGCGAGCACCGGGCCGCCGAGCCCGTCGAGGTCGACGTCGAGGTCGGGCAGGGTCGCCCCGACCACGACGCCGAAGGACCCGGTGGCCGCCCCCCAGCGGCTGCCGAGGTCCTGCACCGCGCCGAGGTCGGGCAGCGGGTCGCCGACCACCCAGCCCGGGGTGTTCCAGCCGCGCACGGTGTCGACGACGACCTGCGCCACCGACCGCTCCCCCACCGCCGCGGACTGCAGCGCGCCGGCGTCGGGGTTGGAGGTGCGGGCCAGCACGAACAGCCCGCCGCCGGTGAGCCGCGCGGTGTCCACGGCCGGCTGCAGTGCGCCGGGGCCGAGGTAGGGGCTGACGGTCAGCGCGTCGACGGCGCACGGGTGCCCGGGCCGCAGCACGTCGGCGTAGGCGTCCATCGTGGAGCCGATGTCGCCGCGCTTGGCGTCGAGCAGCACCAGCGCGCCGGCCGCGCGGGCCCGGGCGACGCCGTCCTCGAGCACCGCCAGGCCGCGCGAGCCGTGCCGCTCGTAGAACGCCGACTGCGGCTTGAGGACGGCGACCTCCCCGGCCAGCGCGCCGACGACGGCGTCGGTGAACCGGGCGAGGCCGTCCGGGGAGTCGGGCAGGCCCCAGCGCTCCAGCAGCCCGCCGTGCGGGTCGAGGCCCACGCACAGCGGGCCGCGCGCGGCGACGGCGTCGGCCAGCCGCTGCCCGAACGGCGCGGTCACCTCGGCACCGCCCGCGGCAGGGTGTCGCCGTGCGCGGCGATGCAGTCGCGGGCCAGGAACGGGTCGGCGAACGCGCCGGAGGCCGACTGCACGGCGTCGGCGCCGGCGTCGTACAGCGCCCGGAACGACGCCGGGTCGGTCACCCCGCCCATCGCCAGCACGTCGAAGCGGTGCCCACCGGCCTCGCGCAGCGCGACCAGGCGGCGGGTGAGGTCCAGCGCCTGCCCGCGGACGGCGGCCCCGGACAGCCCCGCGACGGCGCGGCCGGGGAAGGTCGGCTCGCCGTCGCTGCGCACCACCCGGCGGGCGACCGTGTTGATGCCCGCCACGCCGTCGACCAGCGGGGCCAGCCGGGGCACCAGCGCGGCGAGGCGCTGCTCGTCGAGCCACGACAGCTTGGCGACCAGGCCGGTGCGGTCGTCGAGGTCGCGGCGCACCGTCTCGACCACCGCGACCGTCGCGTCGGCGTCGAGGCACAGCGGCGGCTGCACGCCGTCGGGGGACGCGGTGAGCGTGTTGGGGCAGGAGAGGTTCAGCTCCACCACCGTCGCGCCGGCCTCCTGCGCCAGCCGCGCCGTCGCGGCGAAGTCCCCGGCCAGGGCCGGGCCGTCCCCGGAGCCCATGACGCTGACCAGCAGCAGCTGGTCGTGGTCGACCGCGGCCAGCGACCGCTCGAGGTCGGGCATCCACTCCTCCGGCGGCGGCGAGGGCACCCCGAAGGAGTTCACCGTGCTCACCCCGGGGTCCCCGGGCTCGACCCAGTCCCACGGGTCGGAGACGACGACGTCGCCGTCCGGGGGCCGTGGCGCGAAGGTCCAGTTGGGCCGGGCGTTGGGCTCGTGGGCGCGGCTGCGCACCGTCTTGTAGGTGAGCACGCTGAACCCGTTGCGCGCGTGGAAGCGGACCCACTCCTCCCCGCCGGCCAGCACGCACGCGGGCACGCCGATCGGGAAGCCGACGTCGCGGCCGAGCACCCGCCACCGCCGGTCCCCCGCGCGCGGGCGCTCCGGCAGCCGCGGGCCGACCGGCGTCGCCAGGTTCTCCCGGTAGGAGCGGAGCAGGTCGTAGGACGGCGTCCGCACATCGTGCGCGGCGAGCACCCCGCCGTGCCCGGCGAGGAACAGCACCCGGGTGAGCAGCGGCAGGTCGCTCGTCCCGGCCTCCCCCGCCGCGAGCCGGCCGGCGAGCGCGGCCGCGGGGGCGACCCGGGCGTCGAGGTCGGGCGGCGTCGCGAAGCGGGCGAGGCCGGCGGCGTAGGCCGCGGCCAGCCCGTCGAGGAGCCCGCGGGCGACCAGGTCGTCGCGCACGGCACGGACGATCGTCACGACGGCGTGGACAGCGCCGCGTGGACCTCCTGCAGGCTGCGCACGCCCAGGCCGCCGCGGCGCAGCGCCTCGATCCCCTGCACCGCCGCGGCCATGCCCTGCACCGTGGTGATGCACGGGATGTCCGCGGCGACGGCGGCGGTGCGGATCTCGTAGCCGTCCAGCCGCGGCCCGCTGTTGCCCGGGGACCCGAACGGCGTGTTGACGACGATGTCGACGTCGCCGGCGAGGATCCGCTCCACGCAGTTGCCCGGGCCCTCGCTGTACTTGCCGACCACCTCGCACTCGACGCCGTTGCGGCGCAGCACCTGCGCGGTGCCGGCGGTGGCCAGCACGCGGAAGCCGAGGTCGGCCAGCCGCTTGACCGGGAAGACGGCGGCCCGCTTGTCCCGGTTGGCCAGCGAGACGAACACCGTGCCGGTCGTGGGCAGCGGGCCGTAGGAGGCCACCTGCGACTTGGCGAACGCGGTGCCGAAGCCGTCGTCGAGGCCCATGACCTCGCCGGTGGACTTCATCTCCGGGCCCAGCACGGTGTCGACGCCGTGGCCGTCGACGGTGCGGAACCGGTGGAAGGGCAGCACCGCCTCCTTGACCGCGATCGGCGCCCGCTCGGCCAGGTCCGCGCCGTCGCCGGTGGCCGGCAGCACGCCCGCGGCCCGCAGCTCCGCGATCGTCTCCCCCACGGCGATCCGGGCCGCGGCCTTCGCCAGCGGCACGGCGGTCGCCTTGGAGACGAACGGCACCGTCCGCGACGCCCGCGGGTTGGCCTCCAGCACGTACAGGACGTCGTCCTTGAGCGCGTACTGCACGTTGAGCAGCCCGCGGACGCCGATCCGGGCGGCCAGCGCCTCGGTGGCGGTGCGGATCCGCGCGAGGTCCGCCGAGACGAGCGTGATCGGCGGCAGCGCGCACGCCGAGTCGCCGGAGTGGATGCCGGCCTCCTCGATGTGCTCCATGACCCCGCCGAGGTAGAGCTCGGTGCCGTCGTAGAGCGCGTCGACGTCGATCTCGACGGCGTCCTCGAGGAACCGGTCGACCAGCACCGGGTGGGCGGGGCTGACGTCGGTGGCCTTGGCGATGTAGGCCTCGAGCGTGGCGTCGTCGTAGACGATCTCCATGCCGCGGCCGCCGAGCACGTAGGACGGGCGCACCAGCACCGGGTAGCCGATGGTCGCGGCGATGCGGCGCGCCTCGGCGAAGGCGGTGGCGGTGCCGTGCTCGGGCGCGCGCAGGCCGGCGTCGGCCAGCACGCGGGAGAACGCCCCGCGGTCCTCGGCGGCGTCGATGGACTCCGGCGAGGTCCCCAGCACCGGCACCCCGGCGTCCTTGAGCCGCTGCGCCAGGCCCAGCGGCGTCTGCCCGCCGAGGGTGCACACCACCCCGGCGACCGGGCCGGCCGCCCGCTCGGCCTCGACCACCTCGAGGACGTCCTCGAAGGTCAGCGGCTCGAAGTAGAGCCGGTCGGCGGTGTCGTAGTCGGTGGAGACGGTCTCGGGGTTGCAGTTGACCATCACGGCCTCGTAGCCGGCGTCCTGCAGCGCCATGACCGCGTGCACGCACGAGTAGTCGAACTCGATGCCCTGGCCGATCCGGTTGGGCCCCGAGCCGAGGATGAGCACCGCCGGCTTCTCCCGCGGCTCGACCTCGGTCTCCTCGTCGTAGGACGAGTAGTGGTAGGGCGTGCGGGCGGCGAACTCCGCGGCGCAGGTGTCCACCGTCTTGAACACCGGCCGGATGCCGAGGCGCCGGCGCAGCACCCGCACGCCGTCCTCGCCGGCGAGCTCGGGCCGCAGCGCCGCGACCTGGCGGTCGGAGAGCCCGTGCCGCTTGGCCCGCCGCAGCAGCTCCGGCGTCAGCGACGGCGCTGCGCGCACCTGCTCGCCCACCTCGTGCACCAGCGCGACCTGGTCGACGAACCAGGGGTCGAAGCCGCTGGCCTCGGCCACCTGCTCCACCGTCGCGCCCGCCGCCAGGGCCCGCTCGGCCAGGTACAGCCGGCCGTCGACGGGCGTGCGCAGCGCCTCGAGCAGCTCGGCGGCCGAGCGGTGCTCCGGCGGCCCGGTCCAGAACCCGGCGGCCTTCGTCTCGGTGGACCGCATCGCCTTGCCCAGCGCCTCGGGGAAGTTGCGGCCCAGCGCCATGACCTCGCCGACGCTCTTCATCGTCGTGGTCAGCCGCGGGTCCGCGCCGGGGAACTTCTCGAAGGCGAACCGCGGGATCTTCACCACGACGTAGTCCAGCGCCGGCTCGAAGCTGGCCGGGGTGACGCCGGTGATGTCGTTGGTGATCTCGTCGAGGGTGTAGCCGATCGCGAGCTTGGCGGCGATCTTCGCGATCGGGAAGCCGGTCGCCTTCGACGCCAGCGCGCTCGACCGCGACACCCGCGGGTTCATCTCGATGACGACCAGCCGCCCGTCGGCCGGGTTCACGGCGAACTGGATGTTGCAGCCGCCGGTGTCGACGCCGACCTCGCGCAGCACCGCGATGCCGACGTCGCGCATCCGCTGGTACTCGACGTCGGTGAGGGTCATGGCCGGTGCGACGGTGACCGAGTCGCCGGTGTGCACGCCCATGGCGTCGACGTTCTCGATCGAGCAGACGACGACCACGTTGTCGCTGCGGTCGCGCATGAGCTCGAGCTCGTACTCCTTCCAGCCGAGCACCGACTCCTCGACGAGCACGGTGTGCACCGGGGAGTCGGTCAGGCCGTGGCCGGCCATCCGGCGCAGCATCGGCTCGTCGGTGGCGAAGCCCGAGCCCAGCCCGCCCATCGTGAACGACGGCCGGACGACCACCGGGTAGCCGACGTCGGCGGCGGTGGCCAGGGCCTCCTCGACGGTCGAGCAGACCCGCGAGCGCGGGGTGTCGGCGCCGACCGCGCGGACGATGTCCTTGAACAGCTGCCGGTCCTCGCCGCGGTTGATCGCGTCGACGTCGGCGCCGATGAGCCGCACGCCGTACCGCTCCAGCGTGCCGTTCTGGTACAGGCCGATGGCGATGTTGAGCGCGGTCTGCCCGCCGAGGGTGGCCAGCAGCGCGTCGGGGCGCTCCCGGGCGATGACCCGCTCGACGAACTCCGGCGTCAGCGGCTCGACGTAGGTGGCGTCGGCGACCTCGGGGTCGGTCATAATCGTCGCCGGGTTGCTGTTGACCAGGCTGACCCGCAGCCCCTCGGCGCGCAGCACGCGGCAGGCCTGGGTGCCGGAGTAGTCGAACTCCGCGGCCTGCCCGATGAGGATCGGCCCGGAGCCGATGACCAGGACGTGCGAGATGTCGGTTCTCCTGGGCATCAGCGGGCCTCCCCCATCAGGTCGGTGAACCGCTCGAACAGCGGCGCGGCGTCGTGCGGGCCCGCGGCGGACTCGGGGTGGAACTGGACGCTGAACGCCGGCGCGTCGAGGCAGCGCAGCCCCTCGACGACGTCGTCGTTGAGGCCGACGTGGCTGACCTCGACCCGCCCGTGGGGGGTGTCGGTGGCCCGGTCCAGCGGCGCGTCGACGGCGAACCCGTGGTTGTGGCTGGTCACCCGCACGGTGCCGCTGACCCGGTCGAGCACCGGCTGGTTGAGCCCCCGGTGGCCGAAGCGCAGCTTGTAGGTGCCCAGGCCCAGCGCGCGGCCGAGCAGCTGGTTGCCGAAGCAGATGCCGAACAGCGGCCGGCCGGCGTCGAGCACGCCGCGCACGGCGGCCACCGCGTAGTCGGCCGCGGCAGGGTCGCCGGGCCCGTTGGAGAGGAAGACGCCGTCGGTGCCGTGCCGCAGCAGGTCGTCGGCGGTCGCCGTCGCGGGCAGCACGTGGGTCTCGACGCCGAGGGCGGCCAGGTGCCGCGGGGTGGCGGTCTTGATGCCCAGGTCGAGCGCGGCGACGGTGAACCGCCGCTCCCCCACCGCCGGCACGACGTAGGGCGCGCGGGTGCTCACCTGCGGTGCGAGGTCGGCGCCGACCATGCTCTCGGCGGCGCGCACCCGGGTGAGCAGCGCGTCGGCGTCCAGCGACTCGCTGCTGATGCCCGCCCGCATCGCGCCGCGCTCGCGCAGGTGCCGGGTCAGCGCGCGGGTGTCGACGCCGCTGATGCCGACGACGCCCTGCGCGGCGAGCTCGTCGTCGAGGGTGCCGGTGGCCCGCCAGTTCGCCGGGCGGCGGGCGGGGTCGCGGACGACGAACCCGGCCACCCACATGTGGCGGCTCTCGTCGTCCTCGCCGTTGACGCCGGTGTTGCCGATGTGCGGCGCGGTCATCGTGACGATCTGGCCGGCATAGCTGGGGTCGGTGAGCGTCTCCTGGTAGCCGGTCATCCCGGTGGCGAACACCGCCTCGCCGACCGTGGTGCCGACCGCCCCGTAGGCCTCACCGCGGAACGTCCGCCCGTCCTCCAGGACGAGCACAGCCTCTGTCACCGCACAGCCTTCCCGTCGAGCACCGTCGCCTCGCCGCGCAGGAACGTCGCGACCACGCGGCCGGGCAGCTCACGCCCGGCGTAGGGGGTGTTGCGGCTGCGGCTGGCCAGCGCGGCCGGGTCGACGACGACCCGGGCGGCGGGGTCGACCAGCAGCAGGTTGGCCGGCTCGCCGGGCGCCAGCGGGCGGCCGTGCGCGCGGTCCTCGGCCCCGTCGAGGCGGCCGATGGCCGCCGGGCGGACCGACATGCGGTCGGCGACCCCGGCCCAGTCCAGCAGGCCGGGCTCCACCAGCGTCTCGACGACGACCGACAGCGCCTGCTCCAGCCCGAGCATCCCGGGCCGGGCCTGCGCCCACTCGCTCTCCTTGTCCTCCACCGCGTGCGGGGCGTGGTCGGTGGCGACGGCGTCGATCGTGCCGTCGGCCAGCCCGGCCCGCAGCGCCCGCACGTCCTCCTCGGTGCGCAGCGGCGGGTTGACCTTGAACACCGGGTCGTAGGACTCGGCGCAGGCCTCGGTGAGCAGCAGGTGGTGCGGGGTGACCTCGGCGGTCACCTGCACGCCGCGGGACTTCGCCCAGCGCAGCAGCTCCACCGACCCGGCGGTGGACACGTGGCAGACGTGCAGCCGGGCGCCCACGTGCTGGGCCAGCAGCACGTCGCGGGCGATCACCGCCTCCTCGGCGGCGGCCGGCCAGCCGGTGAGCCCGAGCCGCGCCGAGCGGTCGCCCTCGTTCATCTGCGCGCCGGCGGTCAGCCGCGGCTCCTCGGCGTGCTGGGCGACGACGCCGTCGAAGGCCTTCACGTACTCCAGCGCGCGGCGCATGAGCGCGGGGTCGGCGACGCAGTGCCCGTCGTCGGAGAAGACCCGCACCCGGGCGGCGGAGTCGGCCATCGCGCCGAGCTCGGCCAGCCGCTCGCCGCGCAGGCCCACGGTCACCGCCCCGACCGGGACGACGTCGACCAGCCCGGCCTGCCGGCCCAGCCGCCACACCTGCTCGACGACCCCGGCGGTGTCGGCGACCGGGTCGGTGTTGGCCATGGCGTGCACCGCGGTGAACCCGCCCAGCGCCGCGGCACGGCTGCCGGTCTCCACGGTCTCGGCGTCCTCGCGGCCGGGCTCGCGCAGGTGGGTGTGCAGGTCGACCAGGCCGGGCAGGGCGACCAGCCCGTCGGCGTCGACGACGGTGGCGCCGGTCGCGCTCAGCCGCTCGCCGACCGCGGCGATCCGGCCGTCCTTCAGCAGCAGGTCGGCGGGCTCGCCGCCGAGGACGCGCGCCCCCTTGACGAGCACGGTCACGCGTTGCCTCCCAGGAGCAGGTACAGCACGGCCATCCGCACGCTGACGCCGTTGCCGACCTGCTCGACGATCGTCGAGCGGACCGAGTCGGCGACGTCGGCGGCGATCTCCATGCCGCGGTTCATCGGGCCGGGGTGCATGACGATCGCGTCGTCGGACAGCGCGGCCAGCCGGAGCGCGTCGAGGCCGTAGCGGCGGCTGTACTCCCGGGCGCTGGGGAAGAACGAGGCGTTCATCCGCTCGGCCTGGACCCGCAGCATCATCACCGCGTCGGCCTTGGGCAGCACGGCGTCGAGGTCGTAGGAGACCTCCACCGGCCAGGAGTCCACGCCCACCGGCAGCAGCGTCGGCGGGGCGACGAGGGTGACCTCGGCGCCCAGCGTCGTCAGCAGCCACACGTTGGAGCGGGCCACCCGGCTGTGCAGGACGTCGCCGACGATCGTCACCCGGACGCCGTCGAGGCGGCCCAGCCGGCGGCGGATCGTGTAGGCGTCCAGCAGCGCCTGGGTGGGGTGCTCGTGGGTGCCGTCGCCGGCGTTGACCACGCTGCCCCGCACCCAGTTCGCCAGCCGGTGGGGCGCCCCGGAGGCGCCGTGCCGGACGACGATCGCGTCGCTGCCCATCGCCTCGAGGGTGAGCGCGGTGTCCTTGAGGCTCTCGCCCTTGGAGACGCTGCTGCCCTTGGCGGAGAAGTTGATGACGTCGGCGGACAGCCGCTTGGCCGCCAGCTCGAAGGAGATGCGGGTGCGGGTGGAGTCCTCGTAGAAGAGGTTGACCACCGTGCGGCCGCGCAGCGTGGGCAGCTTCTTGACCTCGCGGCCGGCCAGCGCCTGGTCGATCTGCGCGGCGGTGTCGAGCACCAGCGTGGCGTCGTCGCGGTCGAGGTCGGCGCTCTCCAGCAGGTGCCGCTTCACCGGCCCTCCCCCTCCGTCACCAGCACCTCGTCGGCGCCGTCGGTCTCGGTCAGGTGGACGCGCACCTGCTGGGTGCGCGCGGTGGGCACGTTCTTGCCCACGTAGTCGGCGCGGATCGGCAGCTCCCGGTGGCCGCGGTCGACCAGGACGGCGAGCTGGACCGCCCGCGGGCGGCCGAGGTCGCGCAGCGCGTCCAGGGCCGCGCGCACCGAGCGCCCGGAGAACAGGACGTCGTCGACGAGGACGACCAGCCGGCCGTCGATGCCCTGCGCCGGCAGGAGGGTGTCCTCCAGCGCCCGGACGCCGCGCAGCCGCAGGTCGTCGCGGTAGAGGGTGATGTCGACGGTGCCGACGTCGACCGCCGTGCCGCTGAACGCGGCGACGCGGGCGGCGAGGCGGCGGGCCAGCGGGGCGCCGCGGGTGGGGATGCCGATCAGCACGAGGTCGGCGAGGGCGTCGCCGGCCTTCTCGATCAGCTGGTGCGCCATGCGGTCGACCACACGGGCGACGTCGGCGGGGGCGAGCAGGACGCCGGCGGTGGACGTGCGGCTCGCAGCAGGCTCGCGAGAGCCGGCCATCAGGCCTCCTTCCCCGCCTCACGGGACGGGTCGTTAAAGGAGCGGATCGGACCGGTGCCGACCGTACTGCACGCGGTCGGGTGAACGTGCCGCGCCCCGGGGTGCCGCAGGTGGCCCTGCGTGGACGAGGATGCGCACGGACGAGGGATGTGCTGTCGTGACTCCCGCGTTACCAGTACGCTGCGTGACGACCGAGCCCTCCACACGACGACGGACAGTGAGCAGACACGGATGAGCACGGACTACTCGCGGGCCCTCGGTGCCCGGCTGCGGGCGATCCGCAACCAGCAGGGCCTCTCCCTGCAGGGCGTGGAGGACAAGTCGCACGGCCGCTGGAAGGCCGTCGTCGTCGGGTCCTACGAGCGCGGTGACCGGGCGGTCACCGTGCAGCGCCTCTCGGAGCTGGCGGTCTTCTACGGCGTGCCGGTCTCCGAGCTGCTGCCCGACCCGCGCCCCTCCTCGGCCGTCACGTCCACCACCAAGATCGTGCTGAACCTCGAGTCGCTGGGCTCGCTGCCCGCCGACGAGGCCGGCCCGCTGGCCCGCTACGCCTCGACCATCCAGGCCCAGCGGCACGACTACAACGGCAAGGTCCTCTCCATCCGCGCCGAGGACCTCAAGTCGCTGGCGATCATCTACGACATGAGCCCCGACGAGCTGACCACCCGGCTCATCGAGTGGGGCGTGCTCAACCCCGGCGGCATGGACGGCCTCGGCGCCGCCGGTGCCGACGACGAGGACGACGCCTGGGACCGCCGGCGCGCCCCCCGCTGACGGAGGACCCTCTCACCCCCCCACCGCTCGCGAGCTCGCGTCGGGCCCCTGCGGGGGCCGTTCCAGCACGTCACCAGGCCCGTCCCGGCTGCTGCCGGGGCGGGCCTCGTCGCGTCCGGGAGCGGTCGGGTCCGCGGTCCGTGCACGCAGCGCGGTCCGCGGGCGCGGCCGGCCGCGGTACGTGCACCTCCCGCGCGCGGGACGGCTCCCGGGCCGCGGTGCGTGCACACGACGAGGGCGCAGGCCGGTCACCGGGAACTGTCAGGGGGCGCACCTAGCGTCGGCGGCACCGACACCGCGCCCCCGAGGAGTCCTGCGTGAGCACCGCCCCGCCCGTCCCGATGCCCGACCCCGAGGTCCTGCTGGCGGCCGACCTGCGGTCCGCGCTGCGCCGGGCGCGGCGGCTGAACGCCGGGGTCCGGGCGGCGGCGATGCTGGCCGCCGCCGAGGCCGGCGTGCGCGGCTGAGCCTGCTGGGGGCCGGCTCGAGCGGCCTGCCCGGGGCTCAGGAGGAGGTGGGCACCTCGGCGTCGAGGATGGCCCCGAGGACGCCGTTGACGTAGGCCGGCGAGTCGTCGGTGGACAGCGCCCGCGCGAGCTCCACGGCCTCGTCGATGACGACGGCGTCGGGCACGTCGTCGACCCACAGCAGCTCGAAGACCGCCATCCGGAGGATCGCCCGGTCGACGTCGGGCAGCCGCTCCAGCGACCAGCCGCGGGCGTGCTGCCCGATCAGCTCGTCGATGCGCCGGGCGTGCGCGGCGACGCCCTCCACCAGCCGGACCGCGTGGTCGGGCACCGGCGGGTCGGCGAGCGCCACGCGCTCGCGCAGCAGCTCCAGCGCGTCGGCGCCCCGCAGGTCGGCGGCGTAGAGGACGTCGACGGCGCGCTTGCGCGCCTTGGTGCGGGCGGCCATCGGACGGGTCCGGGGTGCGGTGCCGGGAGGCGGGGTCAGTTGGCGCGGCCGAGGTACCGGCCGTCGCGGGTGTCCACCTTGAGCTTGTCGCCGGTGTTGACGAACAGCGGCACCTGGATCTGCGCGCCGGTCTCCAGGGTGGCCGGCTTCGTCCCGCCGGTGGAGCGGTCGCCCTGCAGGCCCGGGTCGGTGTGCTCGACGACGAGCTCGAGGGTCACCGGGAGCTCCACGTACAGCGGCGTGCCCTCGTGCACGGCGACGACGGCCTCGGTGTTCTCCAGCAGGTAGTCCGCGCCGCTGCCGACGGTCTCGGCCGGCACGTGGATCTGGTCGAACGTCTCGCCGTCCATGAAGACGAAGTCGGCGCCGTCCTTGTACAGGTAGGTCATGTTCCGCTTGTCGACGGTGGCCGTCTCGACCTTGGTGCCGGCGTTGAAGGTGCGGTCCACGACCTTGCCCGAGAGCACGTTCTTCAGCGTGGTGCGCACGAACGCACCGCCCTTGCCGGGCTTGACGTGCTGGAACTCGGTGACGGACCACAGCTGGCCGTCGAGGTTGAGGACCATGCCGTTCTTGAGGTCGTTGGTGGTAGCCATCTAGAGGACCAGCAGTTCCTTGCTCGTGAGGGTCAACAGTTCGGGCGCGTCACCGGTGACGACGAGGGTGTCCTCGATCCGGACACCGCCGTGGCCGGGGAGGTAGACCCCCGGCTCCACGGTGACGGCCATGCCGGCGGTCAGCCTACCCGCGCCGAGCGGGCCGATGCCCGGTGCCTCGTGGATCTCCAGGCCCACGCCGTGGCCGAGGCCGTGCGTGAAGTGCTCGGCGTGCCCGGCGGCGGCGATCACGTCGCGGGCGGCGGCGTCGACGGCGACGACGTCGGCACCGACGGCCAGCGCCGCCCGCCCGGCCGCCTGCGCCTCGGCCACCAGGGCGTGGATCTCGCGCTGCCAGTCGGCGGCGTGCCCGAGGACCAGCGTGCGGGTCATGTCCGAGTGGTAGCCGTCGACGGTCGCGCCGAAGTCCAGCTTGAGGAGGTCGCCGCCGGCCAGCACCGTGCGGTCGGGGCGGTGGTGCGGGATCGCCGAGTTGGCGCCGGTGGCCACGATCGTCTCGAACGACGGCGCCTCGGCCCCCAGGGTCAGCATCCGGGCGTCGAGCTCCCGGCCGACCTCGAGCTCGGTGCGCCCGGGCCGCAGGGCGCCCTCGGCGGCGAGCTCGGCCAGCGCCTGGTCGGCGACCGCGCAGGCCCGCCGCAGGGCGTCGACCTCGTCGTCGTCCTTGACCGCGCGCAGCGCCTCCACCGCCCGCTGCACCGACACCAGCTCGGGCACCGTGCCGCCGGCGGCGGCGTCGGTGAGCACCCGCTGCAGCTGGGCGTGCCCGTCGACGGTGACCTCGTGGCTCTCGTAGCCGAGCCGCCCGGCGCCGCGCCGCACCGCCTCCTGGGCGAGCGCCGGCACGGTGGCGCGGTCGACGAGCAGCTCGACGTCGGGCACCTGGGTGCCGGCCTGGGTGGTGTAGCGGCCGTCGGTGCCGAGGACGTCGCCGCCGTCGGTGCGCAGCAGCAGTGCGCCGTTGGAGCCGGTGAAGCCGGTCAGGTAGCGCACGTTGAGGAGATTCGTGACCAGCACGGCGTCCAGGCCGCGCTCGGCCGCCGTCGCCCGCAGCCGCTCGCGCCGCTGCGCCTCCCGCCGCTGCGCCCCGCTGCCGCTCACCGCGCGCCCCGCAGGGACAGCCACTGCAGGGCCAGCACGTAGCCCTCGATGCCCAGGCCGGCGATGACGCCGTCGGCCACCGCCGACACGTAGGAGTGGTGCCGGAACGGCTCGCGCTTGTGGACGTTGCTGATGTGCACCTCCACCAGCGGCGCGCCGAGCGCGGCGAGCGCGTCGTGCAGCGCGACCGAGGTGTGCGACCAGGCCGCCGGGTTGAGCACCACGGGGTCACCGGCGTCGGTGGCCTCGTGGATCCAGCGGAGCATCTCCGCCTCGTCGTCGGTCTGCCGGACGCGGACCTCCAGGGCCAGCTCGCGCCCGGCGTCCTCGAGCAGCTCGACGAGTTGCGCGTACGTCGTCGTCCCGTAGACCTCGGGCTCGCGGGTGCCGAGCCGGCCGAGGTTGGGGCCGTTGAGGACCTGGACGGTCACGCTGCCTCCGTCGGGGTGGTGGGGCGGGTGGTCACGCGGCGACCGCGGCCCACGCCGCGTCGAGCCATGCGGGATCGGGGTCGGTGAGGATCCCCGGGTCGCCGAGGCCGTCGAGGACGACGAAGCGCAACGTCGCGCCGCGGGCCTTCTTGTCCACCCGCATCACCGCCTGCAGCGCCGCCCAGTCCCCGGCGTAGCGGGTGGGCAGGCCCATGGCGGTGAGCAGGTCGCGGTGCCGGTCGGCCTCGGCCCGCGACAGCCGCCCGGACCGCACGCCGAGCTCGGCGGCGAACACCAGCCCGACGGCGACCGCCTCGCCGTGCCGCCAGCCGAAGTCCTCGACGCGCTCGATGGCGTGGCCGAGGGTGTGGCCGTAGTTGAGGAACTCGCGGACGCCGGTGTCGAAGAGGTCCTGGCCCACCGCGTCGGCCTTCACCCGGACGGCGCGCTCGACGAGCTCCTCGGTGTCGCGGCGGCCGGTGGGGTCGGCCTCGAGCAGGTCGAGGATCGTGCCGTCGGCGATGAGGCCGCACTTGACGACCTCGGCCATGCCGGACCGGAACTCCGCCTCGGGCAGCCCGGCGAGGACGTCGGTGTCGGCGAGCACGCCGGCCGGCGGGTGGAACGCGCCGACGAGGTTCTTGCCCGCGCCGGTGTTGATGCCGGTCTTGCCGCCCACCGCGGCGTCGACCATGCCGAGGACGCTGGTGGGCAGGTGCACGACGCGCACGCCGCGCACCCAGGTGGCGGCGAGGAACCCGGCGAGGTCGGTGACCGCTCCCCCGCCGACGCCGACGACGGCGTCGGAGCGGGTGAGCCCGAGCCGGCCGAACTCCTCCCACGCGGCGGCGGCGACGGCGGCGGTCTTGGCCGCCTCCCCGTCGGGGACGACGACGGCCTCGGCGGCCACCCCGGCGGTCTGCAGCGTCTCGACGGCGGCACCGGCGAGGGCGGCCAGCGGTGGGGCGTGCACGACGGCGGCCTTCGGTGTGCCGGCCAGCACCAGGCCCAGTTCGGCCTGCGCACCGGGGCCGATGACGACGTCGTAGGGCTCCTCCCCCGCGACGGTCACCCGCCTCACCGGGCGGTCCCGGCGGGCAGCGCGGACAGCACGTCGGCGACGACGTCGTCGGGGGTGCGGCCGCCGGTGGGGACGACCGCGGTGGCCACCTCGGCGTACAGGGGGGCGCGCTGCTCCAGCAGGGTGCGCAGCATCGCGCGGGGGTTGACCGCCAGCAGCGGGCGGTCGCGGGACAGGCCGGCGCGCTTGGCGGCCGAGGGCAGGTCGACGTCGAGGTGGACGACGGTGCCGCCGTCCCGCCCGTAGGCCACGAGCAGCTCGCGGCTGGCCGCGCTGAGCACCGCGCCGCCGCCGAGGGCCAGCACGCCGTCGTGCCCGGTCAGGGCCGCCGCCACGGCGGCCTCCTCCAGCGCGCGGAAGTGCGGCTCGCCGTGCGTGACGAACAGGTCGGCGACGGTGGTGCCGGCCCGGGCCTCCACGTCGGCGTCGGTGTCGCGGAAGGGCACGCCGAGCGCGGCGGCGACCGCCGTGCCGACGGTGGTCTTGCCCGACGCGGGCGGGCCCACGAGCACGAGGAGGGGCCGGCTCACCGGAACGGGAGGGCGTCGAGGTAGGCGCGGGCGTTGCGGGCGGTCTCGGCCACCGAGTCGCCGCCGAACTTCTCCAGCGCGGCGTCGGCGAGCACGAGGGCGACCATCGCCTCCATCACCACCGACCCGCGCGGCACGGCGCAGGCGTCGCTGCGCTGGTTGATCGCGACCGCGGCGTCGCCGGTGGCGACGTCGACGGTGGCCAGCGCCCGCGGCACGGTGGAGATCGGCTTCATCGCGGCGCGGACCCGCAGCACCTCGCCGGTGGTCATGCCGCCCTCGATGCCGCCGGCGCGGTCGGTGACCCGCCGCAGCCGGCCGTCGGCGCTGACGATCTCGTCGTGGGCGACCGAGCCGCGGCGGCGGGCGGTCTCCAGCCCGTCGCCGACCTCGACGGCCTTGACCGACTGCACGCCCATGAGCGCGGCGGCCAGCCGGGAGTCCAGGCGGCGGTCCCAGTGCACGTGGCTGCCCAGGCCCGGGGGCAGGCCGTGGACGACGACCTCGACGACGCCGCCGAGGGTGTCACCGTTCTTCCGGGCGTCGTCGACCTCGGCGACCATGACCGGGCTGGTGGCCGGGTCGGCGCAGCGCACCGGGTCCTCGTCGATGCGCGGGTTGTCCTGCGGGCCGGGGACGACGCCGTCGGGGACGGTGACCGGGCCGATCGCGACGACGTGGCTGACCACCTCGACGCCGAGCGCCTGGCGGAGGAACGCCCGCGCGATCGTGCCGAGGGCGACGCGGGCGGCGGTCTCGCGGGCGCTGGCGCGCTCGAGCACCGGGCGGGCGTCGTCGAAGCCGTACTTCTGCATGCCGGCGAGGTCGGCGTGGCCGGGCCGCGGGCGGGTCAGCGGGGCGTTGCGCGCCTGGCCCTCGAGCACCTCGGGGTCGACCGGGTCCGGCGACATGACCGTCGTCCACTTGGGCCACTCGGTGTTGCCCACCTGCACCGCGATCGGGCCGCCCATGGTCAGGCCGTGCCGGACGCCGCCGGTGAGGGTGACCTCGTCCTGCTCGAAGGACATCCGCGCGCCGCGGCCGTGGCCCAGGCGGCGGCGGGCGAGGTCGACGTCGAGGTCGGTGGTCTGCACCCGCACGCCGGCGGGCAGTCCCTCGAGGACGGCGGTGAGCTGCTGGCCGTGCGACTCACCGGCGGTCAGCCAGCGCAACATGCCCCGGAGTGTAGGAGCCGACGCCCCGCCCGCCCGCGCCGCCCGGGCGATGATCAGGTGACCTGATCGTGCGGCGGGGGGGCCCCCCGCCCCCCCCGCCGGCCGGGGCCCCCGGCGCCCCGCCCCCAG
>NZ_JBJGYI010000033.1:0-54587 GCF_054049915.1 Geodermatophilus sp. SYSU D00766 | reverse complement strand
CCTGGCTCACCGCCCACCGTGAGCCAGGACGCGGCACGATCAGGTCACCTGATCGTGGCGGGAGACCCCCGGCCCTCTACTGCTGGGCGCCGTCCACCGGCTCGACGGCGGCCTGCTGCTCCGCGCGCTCGGTGACCACCGCGGCCCACTCGGCGATGCGCCGGGCGACGTCCTGCTCGGTCAGCCCGCAGTCGGCCAGCACCTGACCGCGGCTGCCGTGCTCGAGGAACGCCTGGGGCAGGCCGAGGGACCGCACGGGGACGTCGACCTGGTGGTCCTGCAGCGCCCGGGTCAGCGTCGAGCCGACGCCGCCGGCCCGCCCGCAGTCCTCGACGGTGACCACCAGCCGGTGCGCGCCGGCCAGCTCGACGAGCTCGTCCGCGACCGGCAGCACCCAGCGCGGGTCGACGACGGTCACCCCGATGCCGTGGTCGGCGGCGCGCTCGGCGGCGGCCAGGCAGGTGGGCACCATCGACCCGACGGCGACCAGCAGCACGTCGGCCCGCTCCCCGCGGCGCAGCACGTCGACCGGCCCGCGCCGCTCCAGCGCCGGGACGTCGACCGGCGGGGCGCCCTTGGGGAAGCGCACGACCGTGGGCCCGTCGGACACCGCGACCGCCTCGCGCAGCACCTCGCGCAGGGTCGGCTCGTCGCGCGGGGCGGCCATGCGCAGCCCCGGGACGACGGAGCAGATCGAGAAGTCCCACATGCCGTTGTGCGAGGCGCCGTCGGTGCCGGTGACCCCGGCCCGGTCGAGGACGACGGTGACCGGCTGCCCGTGCAGGGCGACGTCCATCAGCAGCTGGTCGAAGGCCCGGTTGAGGAAGGTCGAGTAGACCGCGACCACCGGGTGCAGGCCGGCCATCGCCATGCCCGCGGCGCTGGTCAGCGCGTGCTGCTCGGCGATGCCGACGTCGAAGGTGCGCTCGGGGAACCGCTCGGCGAAGGCGGCCAGGCCGGTGGGGTGCAGCATGGCGGCGGTGACCGCGACGACGTCGGCCCGCTCGGCGCCGATGCGCACGAGCTCGTCGGAGAAGGCCGCCGTCCAGTCGCGCGCGGCGACCGGACCGACCCCGCTGTCGGGGTCGAACACGCCGGTGGCGTGCCAGGCGTCGATCTGGTCGGTCTCGGCCGGTGGGTAGCCGAAACCCTTGGTGGTGACGGCGTGCACGATCACCGGGCGACCGAAGGACCGCGCCCGGCGCAGCGCGGACTCCAGCCCCTCGACGTCGTGGCCGTCGACCGGGCCGACGTACTTCAGGCCGAGGTCCTCGAACATGCCCTGCGGCGCGAGGACGTCCTTGACGCCCTTCTTGAGCCCGTGCAGCGTGTCGTAGAGCGCCGAGCCCACGACCGGGGCCCGGTGCAGCGCCTGGCGGATGGCCAGCAGCGCCTGCTCGTAGCCGGGGCGCAGCCGCAGCGTGGCGAGCGCGTCGGCGACGCCGCCGATGGTCGGCGAGTAGGACCGGCCGTTGTCGTTGACGACGATGACCACCGGCCGGTCCTGCGCGGCGGCGATGTTGTTCAGCGCCTCCCAGGCCATGCCGCCGGTGAGGGCGCCGTCGCCGACGACGGCGACGACGGGGCGCCGGTCCCCGCGGACGGCGAAGGCCTTGGCCAGCCCGTCGGCGTAGGACAGCGAGGTGGAGGCGTGGCTGTTCTCCACCCAGTCGTGCTCGCTCTCGGTCCGGCTCGGGTAGCCGGAGAGCCCGCCGCGCTGGCGCAGCCGCTCGAAGCCCTCGACGCGGCCGGTGAGCATCTTGTGCACGTAGGCCTGGTGGCCGGTGTCGAACACGATCGGCTCGTGCGGGGACTCGAACACCCGGTGCAGGGCGATGGTGAGCTCGACGGTGCCGAGGTTGGGACCGAGGTGGCCGCCGGTGCGGGCCACGCTCGTGACGAGCGCGTCACGGATCTCCGCGGCCAGGGCCGGCAGCTGCTCGGCGGGCAGGGCCCGGAGGTCGGCGGGGTCGCGGAGCGAGCGCAGGAGCGACACGGCGCAGCGGTGTCCTCTCTGTCGGCGGCGGGAGCACGGCTCGTCGGCGGCCGCCGATCCACTGTAGTCGCGTTCCGCGGGTCCCTCCCGGCGACGGCGGCAGCGGGCCGGACCGGTCCGTCCCGGACGGGGCGTCCTCCGCGACGGGGTCCACTTCCGTCGTTCATTGACAGAAGGCGACGGTGTGCTCACGATCACGCCATGAGACGGCCGTGGCTGCCCGACCTCACCGGCCCCTCGCGCCGGCTGGTCCACGCGCTGCGGGTCGACGGCCCGGCCACGCGGGCCCAGCTGGTCGAGCAGACCGGGCTGTCCCGCGCGACCGTCTCCGGGTACGTCGCCGAGCTCGTCGACCGGGGGCTGGTCGCGCCCGCCGACCCCTCCGACGCGCTGCCCACCGGCGGCCGACCCGCCCGGCGGGTGCAGCTGACCCGCCGCGCCGGCGTCGTCGTCGGGGTGGACGTCGGGCGCACCCACGTCCGCACCGCCGTCGCCGACCTCTCCCACCGGATCGTCGGCGAGGAGGTGACGACGCTGCCGGTCGCCGACCTCGGTGCCGACGCGGTCCTCGACACCGTCGCCGCGCAGGTCGAGGACGAGCTCCACCGGGCCGGCGCCGGCACCGACGACGTCGTCGGGGCGGTCGTCGGCCTGCCGACGCCGGTCGTCGGCCGCGCCGCCGACTCCGGCGGCACCGTGGCGCGCTCCAACATCCTGCCGACGTGGTCGGGCCGGACCCCGGGCCCCGCGCTGCAGGAGCGGCTGGGCGTCCCGGTGATCGTGGAGAACGACGCCAACCTCGGCGCCGTGGCCGAGGTGCGCTGGGGCGCCGGCCGCGGCTCGCGCTCGACGATCTACCTCAAGATGGCCACCGGCGTGGGCGGCGCGCTGGTGCTCGACGGCGACCTGCTGCGCGGCGTCTCCGGCACCGCCGGCGAGATGGGCCACGTGAGCCTGGACCCGGCCGGGCCGCTGTGCCGCTGCGGCAACCGCGGCTGCCTGGAGCTGACCGCCGGCGGGAGCGCGCTGCTGCAGGCGATCCGCTCGGCCGGGCCGCACTACCCCGACCTGCGCGCGCTGGTGGCCGGCGCGCAGGACGGCGACCAGGCCTGCCGGCGGCTGATCGCCGACGCGGGCGCGTCGGTGGGCGTCGTCCTCGGCGGGCTGGTCAACGTGCTCAACCCCGACCGCATCGTCGTCGGCGGGGAGCTCGGCACCGCCGGCGACCTGCTGGTCGACCCGCTGCGGCGGGCGCTGGCGCAGTCGGCCATCCCCGCGGCGGCCGAGCAGCTCACCGTGGTGCCCGGCTCCCTCGGCGGCCGCGCGGAGCTGCTCGGCGCGCTCGCGGTCGGGATCCGGGAGGCCGACCGGCTCGGCGGCTGAGGAGGGACCACCGGCTCAGAGTCGGGGCACCCAGACCTCCCCGCGCAGCGCCCCGGCCACGACCGTCACGCCGCGTGCCGCGGCGGCCAGCCGCGCCCCCTCCCGCTCGTAGGCGGCCACGGCGGCCTCCAGCGCGTCCGGCGGCAGGTGGTCGGCGAGGTCGACCCGGACGGTGCGCCAGCCCTCCCGGGCGGCCGCGAGCCCCGCGCCGACGTGGTCCCCGGCCATCCGGGCCAGCAGGACCGGGTAGCGGCGCAGCACCTCGTGCGCGCGGTAGTCCGGCGGCACCAGGTCGAACAGCCAGGTGACCGCGCTGCGCTCCCAGTCGGGCGCGCCGGGGGGCCGCACCTGCTCCGGCCAGCCCGGCGGCACGCTCGCTCCCACACCGGCAGTGTGCCGCAGGTCGAACGCGTGTTCGACCCGGCGGGCGCGCCGTCACAGGGTCGTGATCAGCTGCGCTGTCGCTTGAGCCAGAACTGCTCGAAGCCCCAGGTGCCGGCGCCGCTGGAGTGGTAGCTGACCAGCTCCCACCCCTCGCCGCCGAGCCGGTTGAGCACCGAGCTGGTGTCCCCCTGCTGCCGCTCGAGGCCGCCGCCGGGGAGCTTGACGCTCACCCCCGCGCGCTGCGACTCGGCGTCGTTGGCCGTGATGACCGAGGCGTACTCCCAGGTGGTCACCCGACGACCGTATCCGGCGCCCCCGGATCAGGCCGCAGGGACGAGCAGAGCCACGCACTCGACGTGCGCGGTCATGGGGAAGGCGTCGAAGGCGCGCAGCCCGGCGAGGCGGTACCCGGCGTCGGCGAGGACGGCGACGTCGCGGCCCAGCGACGCGGGGTCGCAGGCCACGTAGACGACGGCGCGCGCGCCCGCGCCGGCCAGCACACGGCTGACCGCCGGCCCCGCGCCGGCGCGCGGCGGGTCGAGCACGACCACGTCGGGGCCGCCGCCGAGCTCGTCGAGCAGCCCGGTCAGCCCCTCGGCGTCGACCTCGCCCTGCCACACCTCGGCCTGCGGCAGCGCGCCCAGGTTCGCCTCGGCCGCGGCGCACGCCTCGGCGTCGGCCTCGACGCACACCACCCGCCCGGACTCCCCCACCGCGGGCGCCAGCGCGCCGCCGAACAGGCCCGCCCCGGCGTAGAGGTCGAGCACCGTCTCCCCCGGCCGCACCGCGGCGAGCTCGCCGACCGCGGTCACCAGCGCGTCGGCGGCCGACTCGTGCACCTGCCAGAAGCCGGTGCCCTCGACCTCCCAGTCCCGCCCGGCGGCACGGCGGCCGGCCCGACCCGCGGGCGGCCCCGGCGTCTGCTCGCCCGGCTGCAGCACGCGGGTCGAGGTGGGCACGCCGCGCCGGTCGAGCCGGGTGGTGGTCACCGTGCCCGCGGAGTCGACGGCGACGTCGACGGCGCCCGCGCCCGGCCAGCGGCGCGTCAGCACCGCGCGGGCGGCCGCCTCGACGGTGATGGGGCAGTCCTCGAGGGGGACCAGGTCGTGCGAGCGGTGCCGTCGCAGCCCCGGCGTCCCGGCCCGGTCGACGGCGAAGCGCGCCCGCGATCGCCAGCGCAGCGGGCCGCCGGGCAGCGCCTCGACGGCCAGGCCGGCCAGCAGCGGGTCGGCGGGGTCGAGCCGGCCGAGCCGGGTGAGCTGCTCGCGGACGACGTCGGCCTTCAGCCGGCGCTGCCCCTCCCAGGACACGTGCTGCCAGTCGCAGCCGCCGCAGCGCCCCGGCCCGCTGTACGGGCACGGGCGCTCGACGCGGTCGGGCGAGGCCTCGAGCACCTCGACCGCGTCGGCGCGGCAGTACCCGGGCTGGCGGTCCTCGGTGACCCGGACGACGACCCGCTCCCCCGGCAGGGCGTGCCGCACGAACACCACCCGGCCCTCGTGCCGGGCCACGCAGTGCCCGCCGTGGGCCACCCGGCCGACGGTCACCTCGAACTCCCGCCCGGTCCACCCCCCGCCCCGGTCGGGACGCGGCGACCGGGGACGGCGGCGGCCGTCAGCCATAGGGGGTGGACTCCGCCTGGTCGTCGGTGAGCCCGCGGCGCAGGTCGCCCGGCGCCGGGCCGCCCCCGCGGTCGTCGTCGCGGCCGATCGAGCTCTCCAGCTGCCACGGCACGGTGGTGATCATGACGCCGGGCTGGAACTGCAGCCGGGCGCGCAGCCGCAGCGCGCTCTGGTTGTGCAGGACGTTCTCCCACCAGTGCCCGACGACGTACTGCGGCACGAACACGATGACCAGCTCGCGCGGGCTGGCGCGGCGGACGGCCTTGACGTAGTCGACCACCGGGCGGGTGATCTCCCGGTACGGCGACTCCAGCACGGTCAGCGGGACGGGGATGTCGTAGCGGTCCCAGTCGGCCTGCAGCCCGCGGGTGTCGGCGTCGTCGACGTTGACCGTCAGCGCGGTGAGCTCGTCGGGCCGGGTGGCGCGGGCGAAGGCCAGGGCGCGCAGCGTCGGCTTGTGCACCTTGGACACCAGCACGATCGCGTGCACCTTGCTGGGCAGCAGGCGCGAGTCGGTGTCGGGCACCAGCTGCTCGGCCACGTGCGAGTAGTGCCGGTTGATCGCCTTCATCAGCACGAACAGGATCGGCATCACCAGGATCACCAGGTAGGCGCCGCGGGTGAACTTGGTGATCACGATGATCACGAGGACGACGGAGGTCAGGCTGCCGCCGATGGTGTTGATCACCTGCGAGCGGCGCATGCGGCGCTTCTCGGCCTGGTCGGCGGAGAGCCGGATCTCGCGGTTCCAGTGCCGGACCATGCCCCACTGGCCGATCGTGAAGCTGGTGAAGACGCCGACGATGTACATCTGGATCAGCCGGTTGGGATCGGCCGCGAAGGCGATGATCAACAGCGCCGCGAAGCCGGCCAGCAGCAGGATCCCGTTGCTGTAGACGAGCTTGTCGCCCCGGGTGTGCAGCTGGCGGGGCAGGAACCGGTCCTGCGCGAGCACCGACCCCAGCAGCGGGAAGCCGTTGAAGGCGGTGTTGGCGGCCAGGACGAGCACCAGCGCCGTCGCCGCCTGGATGTAGAAGAACCCGATCGACTGGTCCCCGCCGAAGGTGGCCGCGGCCAGCTGCGCGATGACGGTGCGCTGCGGGTCGGTCTCGCAGTCGCCCGGGAACCCGATGAGGTCGCAGGTGTTCTCCGCGTAGCGGACCTCACCGAGCAGGGCCAGCGCGGTGACCCCGGCGAACATCGTCGCGGCGATGCCGCCCATCAGCGCCAGCGTCGTCGCGGCGTTGCGCGACTTCGGCGGCCGGAAGGCGGGGACGCCGTTGGCGATGGCCTCGACGCCGGTGAGCGCGGTGCAGCCGGAGGCGAAGGCGCGCAGCGCGAAGAACACCAGCGCGACGCCGCCCAGCTGGTCGTAGCCCGGCTCGGGGGCGATCGTCCAGCCGGCGCTCTCGGCGACGACCGGGGCGTCGGTGAGGAAGTCGCGGATCAGCCCGGTGACGATCATCACCATGATCCCGGCGACGAACAGGTAGGTCGGGACGGCGAAGGTCTTCCCCGACTCCCGCACCCCGCGCAGGTTGGTGGCCGCGAGCAGCGCCACGAGGCCGACGGCGATGAGCACGCGGTGCTCGTTGAGGGCGGGGAACGCCGAGATGATGTTGTCGGTGCCGGCCGAGACCGACACGGCCACGGTGAGCACGTAGTCGACCAGCAGGGCGCTCGCGACGGTGAGCCCGGCGAACTGCCCGTGGTTCTTCATCGCGACCTCGTAGTCGCCGCCGCCGGAGGGGTAGGCGTGCACCACCTGCCGGTAGGAGAGCACCACGGTCGCCAGCAGCAGCACGACGACGACGGCCAGCCACGGCGCCAGGAACAGGAACGCCGTCCCGGCGAGGGTCAGCACGATGAGGATCTCCTGCGTGGCGTAGGCCACCGAGGAGAGCGGGTCGCTGGCGAAGATCGGCAGCGCGAGGGACTTGGGGAGCAGGGACTCCCCGGACCGGTCGCTGCGGACCGGCCGGCCCAGGACGAGCCGTTTGGGGAGTTGTCCGAGGTCGGACAGGCTGGGCACGGCGGCGATGGTACGAGCGCCGGGGCACCGGGTGCCGCACCCGTGGGGCGGTGCGCCCCCGAGGGGTCAGGCCTCCCCCGGCGGGCGCTCCGCCGCCCCGCCGGCGGGTGTAGCTTCGCGCCCGGTGAGCGGGCGGACGGCGCCCGCGAGCGAGCGGTGGGAGCGACACGTGCACGTGGTCGTCATGGGCTGCGGCCGTGTCGGCTCGGCGATCGCGCGGCGGCTGGAGAAGGTCGGCCACAGCGTCGCGGTCATCGACCAGGACCCCGAGGCGTTCCGCCGGCTCGGACCGGAGTTCACCGGCCGGCAGGTCACCGGCCTGGGCTTCGACCGGCAGGTGCTCCTCGACGCCGGCATCGACTCCGCCGGGGCCTTCGCCGCGGTGAGCAGCGGCGACAACTCCAACATCATCAGCGCCCGGGTGGCCCGCGAGACCTTCGGCGTCCAGCACGTCGTCGCCCGGATCTACGACTCCAAGCGCGCCGAGGTCTTCGAGCGCATGGGCATCCCGAGCGTGGCCACGGTGCCGTGGACGGTGAACCGGCTGATGCGCGAGCTGCTGTCGGTCAAGGTCAGCGAGATCTGGCGCGAGCCCACCGGCAAGGTCCTGCTGATGCGGGTGACCGTCACCGACGGCTGGGTCGGCCGCAAGGTCGCCGACCTGGAGACCGCCTGTGGCGCCCGCGCCGCCTGGCTGGTGCGGTTCGGCGAGTCGCAGCTGCTCACCGCGGGCACGGTGCTGCAGGACGGCGACCAGCTCGTCGTCGCCGCCACCGACGAGATCTCCGACCGGGTGCACCAGGCCGTCGAGCAGGGAGGGAGGGCCTGATGCGCGTGGCCATCGTGGGCGCCGGCGCCGTCGGGCGCTCCATCGCCGGGGAGCTGCTGTCCAACGGGCACACCGTCATGCTCATCGAGAAGGACGGCCGCAAGGTCCGCACCCGGGCGGTGCCCGGCGCGGAGTGGGTGCAGGCTGACGCCTGCGAGGTGTCCTCCCTCGAGGAGGCGCAGCTGGCCACCTGCGACGTCGTCGTCGCGGCCACCGGCGACGACAAGGCCAACCTCGTCGTCTCGCTGCTGGCCAAGACCGAGTTCGCCGTCAACCGCGTCGTCGCCCGGGTCAAGGACCCGCGCAACGAGTGGCTCTACACCGAGGCGTGGGGCGTGGACGTCGCCGTGTCCACCCCGCGGGTGCTCGCCGCGCTGGTGGAGGAGGCGGTGACCGTCGGCGACGTCGTCCGGCTGATGAGCTTCCGCAAGGGTGCGGCCAACCTCGTCGAGATCACCCTCGCCGAGGACACCCCGTGGGCCGGCCGGCCGCTGCGCGAGGTGCCGCTGCCGCGCGAGACGGTGCTCACCGCGCTGCTGCGCGGCGACCGCGTCATCACCCCGAGCCCGGACGAGCCGCTCGAGGTCGGCGACGAGCTGCTGTTCGTCACCCACGCCGACGTCGAGGAGCAGCTGCAGCAGGTGCTCTCCCCCACCGGCGCCTGAGCCGGGCGGCCCACCGCCGCGGTTGACCCGCGCCGGGACCCGCGGCCAGGATGGCCGGGCCGGCACGGGCCGCGCGACGGTCCCCGACGACGAGGGGCGCCCATGAGCGACACCGCCACCGTCCCGGTGCCCCACCTGGGCACCTCGGTCATCGGCCACCGGTTCGCCCGCGCCTACGACCCGTCCCTGCCGACGCTGGTCCTGGTCAACTCGTTCAGCACCTCCGCCGACCTCTACCGGCCGCAGTTCGCCGACGACGAGCTCGCCGCCACGGCGAACCTGCTCGCCCTCGAGCCCTACGGCCACGGCCGCACCCGCGCCTCGTACGCCCAGTTCACCTACTGGGACTCGGCCATCGCCGACCTGCAGGTCCTCGACGCGCTCGGCATCCCCGACGCGTTCGTCCTGGGCACCTCGCAGGGCGGGTGGATCGCCGCCCGGATGGCGGTGCTCGCGCCGGACCGGATCCGGGGCATCGTCGCGCTGGGCACCTCGATGGACACCGAGAGCCCGCGCAGCCGCGACCTGGGCTGCTGGGACGGCGTCGCCTTCTGCACACCGGCCATCGACGCCCTCAGCGCGCCCGTCGGGGAGGACTGGGCGGTCCCGGCGGAGATGGTCGACGCCGTCCTCGCCGAGGGGTTCGGGCCGGACGTGCCGCCCGCGGAGCGCGCCTTCTGGCACGCGCGGCACCGGGAGAACTACGCCGGCGACGACGGCCGCGAACGCCTCCGGCTCGCCTCCGTCAACCTGCGCGACCGCGACGGGCTGCACGGCCGCCTCGACGGCGTGCGCTGCCCGGTGCTGTGGATGCACGGCACCGCCGACACCGTCTACTCCGTCGCCAACGCCGAGGAGGAGATCCGGCTGTTCCCGAACAGCCCGCACGCCGAGCTGCGCGTGGTCGAGGGCGGCCGGCACTTCCTCAGCGCCTCCGACCCCGCGGCCGTCGACGCCGCCACGGTCGAGTTCGTCCGCCGCTGGGCGTAACGGGCGCTCAGCCCGGCCCGGGCGCGCCGCCGTCGGTGGCCACGCGGTGGCGGTGCAGGCGGGCGACCACCCACAGCGTCACCGCCAGCGCGGCCGCGGTGACCGGCAGGCCCAGCACCAGCGAGGCGACGCCGAGCAGGTCCTCCTCGTTGGCGAGGTACAGCGGCGTCTGCACCGCGACCCGCAGCAGGAACGTCAGCGCCCACAGCACGGTCAGCCACCCGTAGGCGCGGACCACCCGCGGGTCGTCGCGCCAGTGCCGCTCGGGATCGGGATCGACCGGCCGCTGCGCGGACCCCGGCGCGTCGGCGGGCACCCCGTGGGGCTCGGCCTCCGGCGCCGGCCGGGAGTGCAGCCGGGCGCGGGCGGTGTCGACCCGCCGCCGCAGGCCCGGCAGCGAGTGCGCGGCCATGGAGCCCAGGTGGCTCGGTGCCAGGAACTCGGCGAGGACGCCGATCAGCGGCCAGCGCAGCGGCACCGACGCCAGCAGGACGACGCCGATGACGGCGTTGCGGATGATCCCGGGCACGAAGTAGTTGCGGGCCTGCCCGGAGGCCGCGGCGATCGCGACGGCGACGGCGACGCCGAAAAGGCCGCTGAAGGCCTGCTGCACGCTCTCCCGGCGGACCAGCCGGAAGGCGAGGACGAGCAGCGCGGCTCCGATCGCGCACCAGATGCCGGTGCGCAGGTCGCCGAGGGCGTTGGCGACGATGAACGCCACGGTGGGCAGCGAGGCGTCGACCATCCCGCGCCAGCCACCGAGCTGCTCGAGCACCAGGTGCCGGTCGAAGGTCACGCCCGGGCCGGCGTCCCCGGTCTCCTCCTGCTGCGCTGGTCCCCCGGGCTCGCGCCGGCCGTCGTCGTCGGCCGCCGCCGTCACCCCGCGCTCAGCTCGTACCAGGGGTTGTAGATCACCTTGCGTCCGTCGAAGGAGGCGAACCGCCCGCGCGCGGTCAGCGTGCGGCCGGGCTCGATGCCCGGGATGCGCCGGCGGCCCAGCCAGACGAGGGTCACCGAGCCGGACCCGTCGAACAGCTCGGCCTCGAGGGTCGGGACCGTCTCGCGAGGGGTGTAGACGACCGACTTCAGCCGGCCGGTCACGGTGACCACCGCGCCCTTGCGGCAGGCGCTGACCAGCTCGCAGCCGGCGCGGTCGGTCTCGGCGCGCAGCTCCTGCGCGTCGATCGTGGAGTCGTCGGCGGTGAGTCGCTGGAGCCTGCGCGCGAGCCAGCCGCCGGGACGCGTCTGTGTCACGGGTCCAGCGTAATCCGGCTCAGGGGGTCGGGAGGGCCGCCGTCCCGCCGCTGTCGCAGCCAGTCGCGCGCCACCGCCCAGGCCTCGCCGGCCGGGTCGATCGGCTCCATGTGCCCGCCCGGGAGGGTGTGCACCCGCACCCGGTCACCGGCCGCCGTCGCGGCGGCCGCGTAGCGCTCGCTCTGCTCGGGCGGCACGACGTCGTCGCCGGTGCCGTGCACGCACAGGACGTCGGCACCGGTGGGCAGCAGCCGCACCGGGTCGGCGGCGACGTAGCGGTCGGGGACCTCGCCGGGCTCGCCGCCGAGGAACTCCTGGGTCGCCCGGCGGCCCAGCGCCCGCTCCGCCGCCCGGCCGAGGTCGAGCACGCCGGCCTGCAGCACGGCCGCGGTGACCCGCACCCGCGGCCCGGCGCCGGGTGCGCCGGCGGGCAGCCGCCCGCGGCCGGCGGCCCAGGCGGCGAGGTGGCCCCCGGCGGAGTGGCCGACGACGGTCACGTCGGTGAGGTCGAGCCGGTCGCGCTCGGGCAGGTCGGCGAGGCCGTCGACGGCGGCGGCGACGTCCTCCAGCGTGGCCGGCCAGCCGCCTCCCGCGCCCACCCGCCGGTACTCGACGGCGACCGCCGCCCAGCCGGCCGCGGCGAGGTCGGCGGCCAGCGGGCGGGCCAGCTCGACGCCGTGGGCGGCGCGCCAGAAGCCGCCGTGCACGACGACCACCACGGGCGCGGCGCCCTCCCCGCCGGGGAGGGACAGCTCGAGGAACTGGTCGGGGTGCGGCCCGTAGGCGACGGTCCGCGGGCTCACGCGCCCGGGCCGGCCGCCGGCGGCCGCGGCGCCGCGGGACGGGGAGCGCCCTGCTGCTGGGCCCCCTGCTGCTGGGCGGCCTCCTGCTGCTGGGCGGCCCCCTGCTGCTGGGCGGCCTGCTGCTGGCGGGCGAGCTGCGCGGCGGCCTGGGGCGGCAGGGCCAGCGGCAGCTGCTCGCGCACCGGCATGGGGTCGGTGCCGCGCACGACGACGATCTGGCGGAAGACGTCCTCGAGGACCGCGGCCGCCTCGGGGCTCTCCGCGGCGGGGCCGCTGATCATGCCGCGCAGGAACCAGCGGGGGCCGTCGACGCCGAGGAAGCGGGCGGCCCGACGCTGCGGCTTCGGCGGCGGCCCGCCCGGCTGCGCGGGCGGGGTGACGACGACGGTGCCGGCCAGCTCGGGACCGAAGGGGCCCTCCACCTCGGTCAGCCGACCGCCCTGGCCGGACGCGCTGCGGGCGAGGTCGGCGCGGACGTCGTCCCAGATCCCGGCGGCGCGCGGCGCGGCGAAGGCGGAGACCTGCAGCAGCGAGTCGCCGTAGCGCAGCGTCGCGCCGATCACCTTCTGCTGCGGGTTGAGGTCGACGCGCAGCTCGGTGCCCGGGACGGCGGGCAGCCGCAGCGCGCCGAGGTCGACGCGGGGCCGGCCGTCCTCGGGTGCGTCGGCGACGTCGAAGGGGCCGGTGGTCTCGTCGACCTCCCGCTCCCGGTGCTGCGGCTCCGGCGGCACGCCGCGCTCGCGCAGGCTGCGGTCGATCCGGTTGCGCCGTCGTCCGAAGGGCATCTCAGGCCTCCTCTCCCCCGGGGCCGGCCGTGCCGGTCGAGCCGTGACCGCCCTCGCCGCGGACGCTGGCCGGCAGCTCCTCGACCGGCACGAACCGCGCCCGCACCACCGGCTGAACCACCAGCTGGGCCACCCGCTCACCGCGGCGCAGGGTCACCGGCGCGACCGGGTCGAGGTTGACCAGGTTCACCTTGATCTCCCCGCGGTAGCCGGCGTCGACGGTGCCCGGCGCGTTGACGATGCTCAGCCCGTGCCGCGCGGCCAGGCCCGAGCGCGGGTGCACGAACCCGGCGTAGCCCTCGGGGATGGCCACGGCCACGCCGGTGCCGACCAGGACCCGCTGCAGCGGTGCCAGCTCCACGTCCTCGGTGACGGCGAGGTCGGCCCCGGCGTCCCCGGGGAGGGCGTACTGCGGGGGCCGCGACCCGGGCGCGGTCAGCCGTACCGGGACGTCGACGGCAGGGGGCACTGCGGGGGGCTGGACCACGACCGCGAATCTAACCGCGCGCTCCGGGCCCGGGACGGCGCAGGTCGGCCCGGACGCGCCGGGCCAGGGCCTCGGTCGCCCTGAGGTTGACGCGGCCCCCGATGGCGGCGCCGACCAGCAGCGGCGCGGCCGCCCCGACGCCGCGGGCCATCCGGGTGGTGAGCCGGCGGCTGAGCGATCGCAGGCCGGCGGTGCCGAGCACCACGCCGAGCCCCTGCCGCTCCCCGCCGTCGTGGGCGCGCTGGGCGGCCCAGCTCGCCAGGTAGGCGGCGGCCCGCTCCCGGTCGTCACCCGCGGCGGCGCGGCCGTGCAGCTCGTGCAGCTCGCCGAGCAGCACCACCTCGACGGCGGCGGTCAGCAGCGTCTCGGCGCCCAGCTCCAGCGGCAGGGCCAGCAGCGACGGCGGGACCAGCCAGTGCGCCGCCGACAGCCCGCCGGTGGCCGCACCGACCGCGGCGGTCAGCCGGGCCGCCCGGGCGGTGAGCTCGTCGGCGATCTCCTCGTCCGAGCGCCCCGGGTGGGCGGCACGCAGGCGGGCGGCGTCGCGGACCGGCAGGCGCGGCGCGGCCGTGGCCAGCAGGTCCCCGAGGACCGGGCCGAGACCGCGCCTGCCGCCGTCGTCGCCGGGAGGAGGGGCAGCGCCGGGGACGTCCCCGCCGCGGGCCGTCGCGGCGGCGGCCGCAGAGGCGACGGCACCGACGACGTCGCGCAGCAGGCCGGCCGTCGGGCGGCGCGGGCCGTCGGGGCTCCCGCCGTCGGAACTCGCGCCGTCGCCGGCGGTGCCGCCGAGCAGCCCGGAGACGGCGTCGGCGACGGCCCGGGCGGCGCGGCCCAGCCCGGTCTCGGCCTCCGGCACGTCCCCCGGGGGGCCGGGGTCGGCAGGCTGCGTCACGGGGCGTGGCGGCGGGACGTCCCTGGGCGCGCCGAACCCGGTCATCGGCTGCTCCCTCCCCGTGCGTCCCGCCGCGCCTCCCCTGTCAGTGTCCCCGGCCCGGCCGTGGGTCCGCGAACGGCCGGAGGGGTCGTGCCTAAGCCGCGCAGTCGCGGCAGTAGTTCTCGTTGCCGCGGCTGGCGGCCAGGCGGCTGCGGTGCTGCACGAGGAAGCACCGCGAGCAGGTGAACTCGTCCTCCTGCTTGGGCAGGACGCGGACGGTCAGCTCCTCGTTGGACAGGTCCGCGCCGGGCAGCTCGAGGCTCTCGTTGAAGTCCGTCTCGTCGACGTCGACCGAGCTGGACTGCGCCTCGGCCCGCCGCGCCTTGAGCTCCTCGAGCGAGTCCTCGCCGAGCTCGTCGGCCTCGTTGCGGCGCGGGGCGTCGTAGTCGGTGGCCATGGGGTGTGCCCCTCCTCCGGGGTTGTCGCGGGCGGAACGCGCCCGCCTCGTCCGACGGCGGCGGCGGGCGCCACCGTCCTGTGCGGCCGACGGGGGCGGCCGCTGGTTCGGTCGCCGGACCTGCCCCGGAGCGACGCGGTGGTCGACCCGGTGCGGGACCGGCACCCCCCGAACGCCGTGCGGCTCCGGTTTGTGCCCGCCGTCAGGCACCGGGCACGTCGGCCGACGACGGGCCGGGACCGGGGGTCCGGCGGGCGGTCGGGAGGCGGAGTGCCGGAGGCTACCCTGCGGCCCGTGTCGAGTGCCGTGGGAGCTGACCCCGCCGTCGTCGGTCCGTACCTCGCCTCCGTGCTCGGGGACCCGCGCTGGCGCGAGGTCACCGTCGAGCTGATCGCGGCCGGCATGTCCAACCTCACCTACGTCGTCACCCCGGCGGGCGGCACGGTCGACGACGCGGTGATCCTGCGCCGTCCGCCCACCGGCGCGGTGCTGGCCACGGCGCACGACATGGCCCGCGAGCACCGGGTGATCAGCGCGCTGGGCCCGACCCCCGTCCCGGTGCCGCGGACGCTGCACCTGTGCACCGACCCGGAGGTGCTCGGCGCGCCCTTCTACGTCATGGAGCGCGTCGAGGGCCTGCACGTGGTCACCGACCTGCCGGCGGGCTACGCCGACCGCCCGGAGCAGCGCCGGGCGATCGGCGACGGGCTCATCGACGTGCTCGCCGACCTGCACTCGGTCGACCCGCAGGCGGTGGGCCTGGGCGACTTCGGCCGGCCCGAGGGGTTCCTCGCCCGGCAGGTGCGCCGCTGGAGCGGGCAGTGGGACGCCACGCGCGACCGCGACCGCCCGGCGATGGACGCCCTGGCCGCCCGGCTGACCGAGACCGTCCCGGCCACGCAGCGGGCCGGGATCGTGCACGGCGACTACCGGCTGGACAACTGCCTGCTCGACCCGGAGCGGCCCGGCGGGATCCGCGCGGTGCTCGACTGGGAGATGTCGACGCTGGGCGACCCGCTCACCGACATCGGGATGCTGTTCGTCTACTGGCCCGAGGCCGGGGAGACCCGCCCGGTGCTCAGCCCGGTGACGACGCTGCCGGGCTTCCCCACCCGCCGGGAGATCGCCGACCGCTACGCCGGGCGCAGCGGCCTCGACCTCGGCGACCTGACCTGGTACGTCGGGTTCGCCTACTTCAAGTTCGCCGCGATCGTCGCCGGGATCGTCGCCCGCTCGGCGGCCGGCGCCATGGCGGGCAAGGACACCTCCGGGTACGCCGACCGCATCGACCCGTGCGTCGAGCTGGGACGCGCCGCGCTGGAGGACGGTGTCCTCTGAGGTCGGCGGCCGCCCCTAGACTCCGCGCGACCCGCCGGTCCGGTCCGGACGGGCGCCGAGGAGGACGAGCGTGAGCACCACCACCGACAGCCCTCCGGTGCGGCGCCGGAAGGACCGCCGTCCGGTGCCCCCGCTGGTCTTCCTGCTGGTCCTGGCCCTCGCCGCGCTCGGGGTGTGGTGGAAGGTGCTCACCGACGAGAGCAACCGCGCCGAGGCCGACGAGGCCGCCTGCGCCACCGCGGAGGCGGCCCCGCCGTCGCTGGACCCGACCACGCTGTCGGTCCGCGTCTTCAACGCCACCGACCGGGCCGGGCTGGCCCAGGAGGTGGCCGCGGAGCTGCAGTCGCGCGGGTTCGTCGTCGAGGAGATCGCCAACGACCCCTCCGAGCGCGAGGTGACCGGCAGCGGCGAGGTGCGGCACGGTCCCCGCGGCGAGGACGCGGCCCGCTACCTGGCGCTGTTCCTGCCCGGCGCCGGCACCTTCCTCGACACCCGGGCCACCGCCCAGGTCGACCTGGTGATCGGTCCGGACTACACCGGGCTGGCCTCGCCCGAGCAGGTGGCGGCGACCCTGAGCCCGATCGCGAGCGCCGAGGCCGCCTGCTCCGAGTGAACCGGCCCCCCTCGGTCCGGCCGGTCCGGTGCAGTCGGCTCAGTGCAGCCGGTCCAGCAGCGCGAGGAACGGCTCGGCGACGGTCTCCGGGACGGCGACCGCCATCGGCTCGGCGAACGGCCGCCCGGGCAGCCCGGTGACCACCAGGCCCGCCTCGGCGGCGACCAGCGCGCCGGCGGCGTGGTCCCAGGGCTTGAGGCCGAGCTCGTAGTAGGCGTCCACCCGCCCGGCCGCCACGGCGCACAGGTCCAGGGACGCGCAGCCCTGCCGGCGGATGTCGCGCACCTCCGGCAGCAGCTGCGCGACGACCGCGCCCTGCGCTCGGCGCTGCTCGACCCGGTAGCCGAACCCGGTGGCGACCAGCGTCTGCCCGAGCGAGACCGGCCGGTTGCCGGACAGCCGCACCGGCTCGGGCTCCTCGCGGGTGGACAGCCAGGCCCCGCCGCCGGCGGTGGCGGTGAACAGGTCCCCGGTGGGCACGTCGAGGACCACCCCGGCCACGGAGACGCCGTCGACCTGCGCGGCGACGGAGACGGCGTACCCGCGCAGGCCGTAGAGGAAGTTGACCGTCCCGTCGATCGGGTCGACCACCCAGCGCACGCCGCTGCTGCCCGGGCGGGAGGCGCCCTCCTCGCCGAGCAGGCCGTCGTCGGGGCGCGCGGCGAGCAGCCGGCCGGTGATCAGCCGCTCCGCGGCGGTGTCGACGGCGGTGACGACGTCGGTGGGGCTGGACTTGACGTCGACGGCGGCCGCGGCCGACCCGCGCTCGCGGGTGACGAGCGCAGCGGCCTCCCGGGCCGTGGCGACGGCCAGGTCGAGCAGGTCGGCGGGCGACGCGGGAGCACTCACCCGGGCGATCCTGCCCGAGCACCCCGCCGGGTCGCGGCGCCGGTCACTACTGTGGCCGCCGTGCAGGGGTTCGGCGTGGACATCGGCGGCAGCGGCATCAAGGGGTGCCTGGTCGACCTGGAGAAGGGTGCCCTCATCGGGGAGCGGATCCGTGTGGAGACACCGCAGCCCTCGGTGCCGACGGCGGTCTACGACGTCGTCGTGGGCATCGTCGACTCCTTCGGGTGGACCGGGCGGATCGGCGTCACCTACCCCGGCGTCATGAAGCGGGGGGTGGCGCACACCGCGGCCAACATGGACAAGGGCTGGATCGGCACCGACGTCGACGCCGGGCTCAGCGCGCGGATCCCCGGCGCCGTCGAGACGCTCAACGACGCCGACGCCGCGGGGCTGGCCGAGATGCGCTACGGCGCCGGCCGCGGCAAGGACGGCGTCGTCCTGCTGCTCACCTTCGGCACCGGCATCGGCAGCGCGCTGTTCGTCGACGGTCACCTGGTGCCCAACACCGAGTTCGGCCACATCCAGGTCGACGGTCACGACGGCGAGAAGCGGGCCTCGGCCGCCGCCAAGGACCGGGAGGAGCTCAGCTACCCGCACTGGGCCAAGCGGGTCGACCGCTACCTCGACGTCCTGGAGGCCAGCGTCTGGCCGGACCTGATCATCGTCGGCGGCGGGGTCAGCAAGAAGGCGCACAAGTGGGTGCCGCTGCTCAGCACGCGCACCCCGGTGGTCCCCGCGGAGCTGCAGAACGACGCGGGCATCGTCGGGGCGGCGCTGGCCGCTGCGGAGCACCTGGAGCCCTGAGCCGCCGGTGACGGGGACGGGGACGCCCCTTCCGGGCGACCGGGTGCGGCTCGAGGCGCTGGTCACACGGCGTCACGTCGCTACAATGGAGAAGCCCCCGCCCGTCACCACCCAGCCGGGAGTCATCCCCCCTCCGCCCCGCGGCCAAACACCGCACCGGTCCCCGGGGCTCCCTGTCCCGCGGCTGACGGCAGGGGCCGCTACCCGGGAGCCAGACCGCTCCCGGGGAACGCACCGAGCACGGGAAGGAACCTGAGTGCCCGCCGACAAGCCTGCACCGGACACCGACGTCGCGAGCAGCACCCGCTCCCGCACGGTGGCCGCGAGCACCCGGCCCTCCCGGACCAGCGCCCCCGTGGGCGTCGCCGAGGGCGCGGCCGCCAAGCCCGCGGCCCGCAAGAGGGCCCCGGCCAAGACGGCGGCGACGGCCGCCGCCACGGGCAAGCCGAGCACCATCCCCTCGCCGGGCGCCGGTGAGGGCACCGTGCTGACCGCCGTCGCCACCGACGACTCGGCCGTCGCGGTCATCGACGCCGGCGCCGAGGGCCTGACCCTCGACGAGACCGTCGTCGCCGGCCCGGACGGCGCCGAGCCCGCCGAGGTCCCGGCCGCCGAGGAGGCCACCGCCGAGGGCGGGGACTTCGAGTGGGACGACGAGGAGGAGTCCGAGGCGCTGCGGCAGGCCCGCAAGGACGCCGAGCTCACCGCCTCGGCCGACTCCGTCCGCGCCTACCTCAAGCAGATCGGCAAGGTCGCCCTCCTCAACGCCGAGGAGGAGGTCGACCTCGCCAAGCGCATCGAGGCCGGGCTCTACGCCGCCGAGCGGATGCGCCAGGTCGAGGAGGAGGGCCAGAAGCTCTCCCCGCAGATGCGCCGCGACCTGAACTGGATCATCCGCGACGGCGAGCGGGCCAAGAACCACCTGCTCGAGGCCAACCTCCGCCTGGTGGTCTCCCTCGCCAAGCGCTACACCGGCCGCGGCATGGCGTTCCTGGACCTCATCCAGGAGGGCAATCTCGGCCTGATCCGCGCGGTGGAGAAGTTCGACTACACCAAGGGCTACAAGTTCTCCACCTACGCCACCTGGTGGATCCGGCAGGCCATCACCCGCGCCATGGCCGACCAGGCCCGCACCATCCGCATCCCGGTGCACATGGTCGAGGTCATCAACAAGCTCGGCCGCATCCAGCGCGAGCTGCTCCAGGACCTCGGGCGCGAGCCCACCCCGGAGGAGCTGGCCAAGGAGATGGACATCACCCCGGACAAGGTGCTGGAGATCCAGCAGTACGCCCGGGAGCCGATCAGCCTCGACCAGACCATCGGCGACGAGGGCGACAGCCAGCTCGGTGACTTCATCGAGGACTCCGAGGCCGTCGTCGCGGTCGACGCGGTGAGCTTCACGCTCATGCAGGACCAGCTGACCAGCGTGCTGCAGACCCTCTCCGAGCGGGAGGCCGGCGTCGTCCGGCTGCGGTTCGGCCTCACCGACGGCCAGCCGCGCACGCTCGACGAGATCGGTCAGGTCTACGGGGTGACCCGCGAGCGGATCCGGCAGATCGAGTCGAAGACGATGTCGAAGCTGCGCCACCCGAGCCGCTCCCAGGTGCTGCGCGACTACCTCGACTGACCGTCCGGAGCAGCCGGGTGTCCGTACCGGGCACCCGGCTGCTCCGTGTCGGGTCGCCGGCCGTCAGCCGCCGAGCAGCGGCAGCAGCGCCGTGCAGTAGTCGTCGGACCGGCCGGTGGACTCCTTGTCCACGCGGATGAACGTGATCTCGTCGTCCGTGGGGTCGTCCGGCGTCCCGTTGAGGTCGACCCTGATCGTCTGGCGGACCTGGCCCGGGTTGCGGGCGATCGGGGTGCCCTCGGCGTCGTACAGCGTCGATGCGCCGGTGGCCAGGAAGGTGACCAGCAGGGTCCCGCCGGCCTCCACGACCACCTCGATGTCCTTGTTGAGCACCCGGTCGACGGAGCTCGCGATCACCGTCGGGTCGTCGCCCAGCAGCGTCAGGGTCTCCTCGACCCGCAGCGTCTCCAGGTAGTACGGCACGCGGTCGGCTCCGCGGAGGGTGACCACGTAGCGGCCCCGGATGGTGGTGGCGATCTCCACGTCCTGCCCGGACCCGCAGAAGTCCTCCTCGACCCGCGTGAACGAGTCGGTGATCGTGCCCCTGTCCGGGGGCTGTGCCGCGGCGGTCCCCGTGACCGCCGCCGTCAGCAGCACCGCCAGGCTCCCCGTCGCCGCGATCGCTCGTGCAGGCCTCATGACGCCTCCAGCCGTTCTCCGCTTCCCGTCGCCGGACCCGGTCGGGCCGGCGACGGCGCAGCCTCGTCCCGCCGGACCCGGCCCAGGAGGAAGCAGCGCACGCGGGCCGCCCGCGACGGTGGGTCCGACGGCGCGTCGTCGGGCCGCGTGTCCTGCGCGTTGCGGGATGGTCACGATCTCACCCGCCTGAGCGGACCACGCGGTGTACCGCAGCACCGGCCGGGTAGACGGCGTAGCGTGGAGGACGTCGAGACAGCAGCGGACCCACGGCAGCCGGAAGCCATCCGGCGCACCGGCACCACCAGCACCACTGACAGACAGACCGGCACCACCCAGTGACGTCCCTGCTGAACCCCTTCCACCAGTCCCAGTGGCCACCGGCGCACCACCACCGGCGCGTCGGCCGCAGTGACGGGAGGCACGGGAACAGGAGGCTCCATCCTGGCGCTGTGCAGGAGGCCGATCCGCAGCCGCGGGTCCGTGCGGTAGAGAGCGAGTGATGACCCAGATGACCCAGACGCTGACGACGACCCCCGCCGCCGACGACCTGGTCGTGCCCTTCCACTGCGACCGGTGCGGCGCACTGGCGAAGGTGCGTGTCGTGCTCGCCAGCGGTAGCGACCTCGTCTTCTGCGGGCACCACGCTCGCGAGTACGAGTCCAAGCTCCGCGACATCGCCGTCGACATCATCGAGACCGACGGCGAGCAGCGCCTCACCCACTGACCGAGGCGCTATCGTCGCTCACCGCGATGATGCCCTCACCCGACGCCGCCGCCGGCGTCCCCGGACCGCCTCGTGCGGACGGGGACCCGGCGGCTCCGTCGTTCCCGGGGTCCCCCGGTCGACGGCGACCCGAGGAACCCCCGATGCCGCAGCACCCTGCCCCCTCCCCCGCGCCCGCCGCCGGGGAGACCACCGCTCCGGGCCGCACCGCTCCGGACAGCACCGCTCCGGACAGCACAGCTCCGGAGACCCCCGCCCCGGAGAGCCCCGCGCCGGGGACGTCCGCGCCCGGCGGGTTCTCCGACGACACCCGGCCGGTCCCCCGCGACCGCGGGCCGGTCGGCCCGGACGCACCGGCCGCCCCCGCGCCCCGCAGCTCCCGGGAGGCCCCGGCGGATGCCCCGGCCGGGGACGCCGCCGCCGGCACCGGGCAGCCCGCCGCGGGCCCTCCTGCCGGGGACACCCCCGCCGGGGACACCGCGCCCGACCCCGTCCGCGACACGGTGACGCTCACCGGCGGTCCGGCCGCCTCCGCCGACACCGCGCACGCCACCGAGCCGGTCGACGTCGGCCCGCCCGCCGCCGCGGACCCGGCCCCTGCCGACCTCTCCGACACCGTCGCGCTGTCCGGCGCCGCGGTGCCGGCCGAGGCGCCTGCGGCCACCGCGCCCCCCGTCACCGCGCCCCCCGTCACCGCGCCCCCCGTTCCCGCGACCGGCCCCACGGCCGGCGCCGACGCCCCCGGGGCCGCTGGACCGCCCCCGCCGCCGGCCGGTCAGGCCGCGCCGCGCCGCCCGTGGTGGCGCCGGCCGGCCGCGCTCGTCCCGGTCGGCCTGCTCGCCGTCCTCGGCCTCGCCTACGGCGTCGACCTGCTCGTGGCCGGGGACGACCTGCCCCGCAACACCGTCGTCGCCGGTGTGGAGGTCGGCGGGCTGTCGCACGCGGCCGCGGCCACCGAGCTCGAGGAGCGCCTCGCGCCACGGGTGTCGGCCGACCACGTCGTCGTCGCCGACGACGTCGAGACGACCCTCTCCCCCGCGGCGGCCGGGATCACCCTCGACGTCGACGCGACCGTCGACGCCGCCGACGACCAGCCGCTGAACCCGTGGACGCGCCTGGTCTCCTTCTTCGACGACCGCGAGGTCACCCCGGTCATCACCGGCGAGGAGACCGCGCTGGCCGCCCAGGTCGACACCATCGCCACGCAGGTCGACCGCGCGCCGGTCGACGCCACCGTCGCCCTCGAGGGCACCACGCCGTCGGTGGTCGAGCCGGCCGACGGGCGGACGCTCGACCGCGAGGGCGCCGCCGACGCCATCACCACGGCCCTGGCCTCCGGCGGGGACCCGCAGACCCCGATCGAGCTGCCGGTCGACGTCACCCCGGTCCGGGTCGGCACCGAGGAGGCGCAGCGGGTCCTCGACGAGACCGTCACCCCCGCACTGGCCGCCCCGGTCACCGTGACCAGCCAGGACGGCGCGACGTCGGTGGAGATCCCGGTCGAGGCCATCGCGGCCTCGCTCACCTTCACCCCGCAGGACGGCGGCGAGCTCGCCGTCGCCGTCGACCCCGCCGCCCTGCAGACGGCGATGGGCGAGGACTTCGCAGCGTTCGGCACCGCGCCGCAGGACGCCCGCTTCGAGGTCGGCGACGGCGCGGTGCGCGTCGTCCCCTCGGTCGACGGCACCGGGGTGGACCCCGACGCGCTGGCCGGCCAGCTGCTCGAGGTGCTCCCCGACCCCGCGCCGCGGACGGTCACCGCCGAGCTCGGCGCCGTCCCGGCCGACCTGACCACCCAGGAGGCCGAGGCGCTCGGCATCCGCGAGGAGGTCAGCTCCTTCACCACCACGACGACGAACAACGCCAGCGGCACCAACATCCGCGTCGTGGCCGAGGAGGTCGACGGCGCCCTGGTGCTGCCGGGCGAGACGTTCAGCCTCAACGGCTACACCGGCCCGCGCGGCACCGCGCAGGGCTACGTGCCGGCCAACGTGATCAGCGGCGGCGAGCTCTCGACCGCCGTCGGCGGCGGCATCAGCCAGTTCGCCACCACCATGTTCAACGCGGTGTTCTTCGCCGGCCTCGAGGACGTCTACCACAAGCCGCACAGCTTCTACATCAGCCGCTACCCCGCCGGCCGCGAGGCCACGGTGTACGAGGGCCAGATCGACCTGCAGTGGCGCAACGACACCGACACCGGCATCTACGTGGACACCCAGTGGGCGCCCGCGGCCTCCGGCGGGTCGATCACGGTCACCTTCTACGGGACCAAGCGCTACGAGGTCGAGGCCATCGAGGGCCCGCGGACGAACTACCGCCAGCCCGCGGTGCAGGAGAAGGTGGACGACGGTGACTGCATCCCGCAGTCCGGCGTCCAGGGCTTCGACGTCACGGTCACCCGGGTGTTCCGCGACCTGCAGTCCGGCGCCGAGATCCGCCGGGAGAGGTTCGACACGACGTACGCCGCCGAGGCGGTCATCCGGTGCGTCGCGCCGCCCCCGGCCGCCCCGGCGCCGGCCCCGGACGGCGGCACGCCCCCGGCGCAGCCGACGGCCTGAGCCCACGTCCCGGACCCGCGGCCCGCGGCGCGGTCGCTCCTCCGACCGGGGGATCGCCGCGCTGCCCGCTCCCGGACGGGAGCGGGCGGCGCGTCCGGGCGTGCACACTGGCCGGGTGAGCACCGTGCGGGCCGGCGGGCCGCCCCGCACCGGCGGGCCGGCCGGTGACGGCCGCCCCGTCGCCGTGCCGGACCCGCCCCCGCCCGGTCCCGACGGCGCCACGGCCTCGGGAGCCACCCGCGCCGAGGCACCGCACCCGGGCCGGCTCGACCACTGGCCGGCGGTGGTCCGGGTGCCGCTGCAGGTGCTCGGCCGCACCGTGGCCAAGGCGTGGCAGGACCGGATCCTGGGCCTGTCCGGTGAGGCGGCGTTCTGGCAGATCCTCTCGGTGCCGCCGCTGCTGATCGCGCTGCTGGGGTCGCTGGGCTACCTCGGGGACTGGATCGGTGCGGCGTCGGTGCAGACCATCGAGGACACGCTGGTCGACGCCTCCAGCCAGGCGCTCACCGCCGACGTCGTCGACACGCTGGTGCGGCCCACGCTCAGCGACATCCTGACCTCCGGCCGGCTCGACGTCGTCAGCCTCGGCTTCCTGCTCACGCTGTGGGCGGGGTCCTCGGCGACGGCGACGTTCATGAACACGATCGTGATCGCCTACGACCAGCGCGACGTGCGCGGGCCGATCGCCACGCGCCTCATGGCGCTGTGGCTGTTCGTCGTCGGCCTGGTGCTGGCGGTGCTCATGCTGCCGCTGCTGGTGCTCGGCCGGGGCGTGCTGGTGGGGCTGCTGCCGCAGGACTGGCAGCAGACCGGGAGCATGCTGGTCAACGCCGTCTACTGGCCGCTGGTGGTCGTGGGCCTGGTGCTGGCGCTGACGAGCTTCTACCACGTGGTCCTGCCCCGGCGGCTGCCCTGGCGGCGGCACCTGCCGGGCACGCTGCTGGCCGTCGGGTTCTTCGTGGTGGCCTCGACGGTGCTGCGGCTCTACGTCTCCGACATCCTGGTGGCCGCGCTGCCCTACGGCGCGCTGGCCACCCCGATCGCGGCGCTGCTGTTCCTGTTCTTCTTCGGCATGTCGGTGCTGCTGGGCGCCGAGCTCAACGCCGCCGTGCAGGAGCGCTGGCCGGCACCGCTGCGCCGGCACACCCGCCGGGCGCAGCGCCGGCGGGCGGCCGAGCTGGCGGCCGAGGCCAAGCGCCTCGGCCTCCGATGACGTCCTGGAACGGCTGGTGACGTGCTGGAACGGCCCCTCTGCAGGGTCCCGCCGCGAGCGTGCGAGCGGTGGGGGGCAGAGGGGTCCTTTCACTTCTTGAGCGACTCGTAGATCTCCTTGCAGGCGGGGCACACGGGGCTGCCCGGCTTCGGGGACTTGGTCACCGGGAAGACCTCCCCGCAGAGCGCCTCGACCAGCGTCCCCATGACCGCGCTCTCGGCGATCTTGTTCTTCCGCACGTAGTGGAAGACCTCGTTCGCGTTGCCGGTGTCGCCCTCGCGGACGTCGGGCTTCTCGAGGATGTCGGTGCTGCTCACGGCTGCTCCCAGGCTGGGCGACGGGTTCCGGCCGGGCGGCCGGCCACGAGGGTGCGGCCGGGCGCCGACCGCCTGCCCACCATGATGGCAGGGTGAGCGCCGAAGCCCGTCATGCCGCCGCCCCCGCCGACCTCGTCCTCTCCCCCGAGGTCGCCGAGGCGCTCGACGCCGGCGCCCCCGTCGTGGCCCTGGAGAGCACGCTGCTCGCCCACGGCCTCCCCCGGCCGGACAACCGGGCCGCCGCCGACGAGGTGGAGGCCGCCGTCCGCGCCGGCGGTGCGGTACCGGCGACGATCGCCGTCCTCGACGGCGTCCCGCACGTCGGTCTGACCGCCGCGCAGGTCGACCGGGTGTGCGCCGACCCGGACCTGGCCAAGCTCGGGGTCCGCGACCTGCCGGTGGCCGCGGCGCTGGGGCTGTCGGGTGCCACCACCGTGTCGAGCACCGCGCTGCTGGCCGCGGCCGCCGGGATCGGCGTGTTCGCCACCGGCGGGCTCGGCGGGGTGCACCGCCAGTCGGCGGAGACCTTCGACGAGTCCGCCGACCTCACCGCGCTGTCGCGGACGTCGCTGGCGGTGGTCTGCGCGGGCGTCAAGTCCATCCTCGACGTCCCGGCGACGCTCGAGCGGATGGAGAGCCTGTCGATCACCGTCGTCGGCTACCGCACGACCCGCTTCCCGGGCTTCTACGTGGCCGACTCCGGCTCGGCCCTCGACTGGTCGGTCGACAGCGCCGAGCAGGCCGCCGCGGTGCTCGCCGCGCGGCGCGACCTGACGCCGGGCGCGGTCGTCGTCGCCAACCCCCTGCCGGCCGACGAGCAGCTCGACCCGCGGCTGCACGACCGCGTCATCGCCGACGCCCTGGCCGCGGCGGAGTCGGCCGGGGTGCGCGGCAAGGCGGTGACCCCGTTCGTCCTGGACCACCTGCACCGCGCCAGCGGGGGCGCGACCCTGGCGGTCAACGTGCGGCTGGTGCTGCGCAACGCCGAGCTGGCCGGGCGGATCGCCGCCGCGCTGGCCGGGACACCCCGCTGAGCACCGGGCGCCCGGCCGTCGTCGTCGGGGACCTCGCCACCGACGTCGTCGCGGTGCTCTCCGGGCCGCCGGCGCCCGGCTCGGACCGGGCGGCGGTCATCCGCAGCCGCGGCGGCGGGGCCGGCGCGAACGTGGCCGTGCACCTGGCCGCGCTCGGGGTGCCCGTGGTGCTGGCCGGCTGCGTGGGCGGCGACCCCGCCGGCGCCGTCCTGGTGGCGGAGCTGACCGCCGCCGGGGTCGGGCTCGCGGTGCGCACGGTGCCCGGCGCGGCCAGCGGCACCATCGTCAGCCTGGTCGAGCCCGGCGGGCAGCGCAGCATGCTGGCCGACCGAGGCGCCAACCTCGAGCTGCGCGCCGACGACGTCCCGGTCCCCGCGCCCGGCGGCCACCTGCACCTGTCGGGCTACACGCTGCTCGACGAGCGGCCGCGGGCGGCCGGGCTGGCAGCGCTGGCCGCGGCCCGGGCGGCGGGGTGCACCGTCTCGGTGGACCCGGCCTCGACCGGACCGCTGGCCGCCTCCGGCGTGGAGCGGTGGCTCGCCGACACCGCCGGCGCGGACCTGCTGCTGCCCAACGCCGACGAGGCGCGGCTGCTCACCGGCTGCGCCGACGTCGCCGACGCCGCCCGCGCGCTGGCCCGCCGGCACCCCGCCGTCGCGGTGACCCTCGGTGCCGACGGCGCGCTGTGGGCCTCCGCCGGCACGCTGGTGCACCGGCCGGCGCACCCGGCCGACGTCGTGGACACCACCGGCGCCGGCGACGCGTTCACCGCGGGCCTGCTGTCGGTCTGGCTGGCCGGGGACGGCGGGGACCCGGCCGCGGCGCTCGACGCCGGGCTGGCGCGGGCCGCCGGCGTCGTGGGGCGGCCCGGGGCGCGGTGAGGCGGGGTCAGCCGTCGATGACCCGGCCGCCCTCGATGACGCGGCGCTCGCGCGCGGGGGCCTCGAGGATGCGGTCGGGCCGCGGCGGCACGTAGCGGTGCGCGTCGAGCTTCTTCTTCGGCGGCCGGTCGTTGGCCATGACGACGGCGATCCAGGGCAGGACCGTGCCGAGCACCGCGAAGAGGATCGCCAGCCAGAGGATCTGGTAGAAGGCCGCGGCCAGCACCAGGCTGACGGCGCGCACGGCCATGGTGATCACGTAGCGCTTCTTCCGGGCGGCGTGCTGCTCGACCAGGCTCGGCTCGGCCTGGGTGATCAGCACCGGCTCGGCCCTGCGGGGTCGCCCGGACTGCTGGCTCGAGGCCACCTGCACCCATCCCTCTCACGGATCGGGGCAGAGACGGCACGGTGTCGCCTGTGCAGGCCGGTTGCCCGTCATCCGGTGGCGGGCTCCCGACTTCCCCCGGTCCGCCCTCCATGGTGCCACCGCGGCAGGACCCGTGCAGGCGGCTGCGCGGACGATCGGGTGCCGGTTCCCGCACTGCTCAGCGGCTCGCCGCGGCCTTCGCGGCCTGCTTCGCCTCCTGCTTGGCGGCCCGGACCTCGGCCAGCGACCCGGGCCCGGTGACGTCGGCGACCGATCGCCGCGACCCCTCCTCGCCGTAGCCGCCGGCCGCCTCGCGCCACCCGGGCGGCGTCACGCCGTACTGCTTGCCGAGAAGCGCGACGAGGATCTTCGCCTTCTGCGCACCGAACCCGGGCAGCTCACCGATGCGGCGCAGCAGGGTCGCGCCATCGGGGGCGTCGCCCCACAGTGCCTCGGCTCGGCCGTCGTGGCGTTCCACCAGCAGCCGGCAGACCGCCTGGGTGCGGGCGGCCATCGAGCCGGGGTAGCGGTGCACCGCCGGCGGCCCCTGGAAGAGCCGCGTCAGGTGCTCGGGGTCGGCGTCGGCGATCGCGGCCGCGGACAGGGTGTCCACCCCCATCCGGTCGGCGAGCAGCCGCGGCCCGGCGAAGGCGCGCTCCATGGGGAACTGCTGGTCGCACCGTATGCTGCGAGGAGCACTTGCAGAGAGCGACCGTCATTGTACGCACGGTGAGTGAAGGGGACGGGTGTGGCGCGCAAGGACCACGGTGCCATCTTCCGCAAGGGTGCGGCAGCGGTACTCATGGAGCAGAAGGCGGAAGCGCTGGCCGCCCGTGAACTGCTGCTGGGCGCCTACGAGCGGATCAGCGACGACCAGGAGGACGAGGAGACAGGCGACCGCGGCGCCGGGGTCGGCCGGCAGGCCGACGCCATCGGCAAGCTCGCCGAGATGCTGACCACCGCCGGCCCGTCGGTGTGGAACATCCACCGGCACTACACGGACAACGACGTCAGTGCCTACAAGGACGTCGTCCGGCCGGAGTTCGAGCTCTTGCTGCAGGACCTCGAGAGCGGCGTCATCGAGGGCATCCTCGTGTACGACCTCGACCGGTTGGCCCGTCGTCCGAAGGACCTCGAGCGGGTCATCGACGTCTACGACGCGGCGGCGAAGTCCGGGCGGAAGCTGTTCTTCGCCACCGTCCACGACAAGATCGACCTGTCCAGCCCGGACGGGCTCACCCTGGCGCGGGTGATGGTCGCCTTCGCCAACAAGGCCAGCCGGGACACCGCGCGTCGAGTGGCCAGCAAGCACAAGGCCACCGCACTCACCGGGCGCCCGGTGGGCGGGACTCGGCCGTTCGGCTGGGACTGGACCGACGGGTCGGAGGAGCTGACGCTGAAGGACGGCCGGGTCGTCCCTGCCGGTGCCCGCCAGCACGTCGTCAACGAGACCGAGGCCAAGGTCATCACCCAGGCGGCCACCGACGTCCTGCTGGGCGTGTCCCTGGCCACGATCTGCCGCGACCTCAACGAGCGGGGCATCCGCACGACCCGGGGCAAGGAGTGGCGGCCGGGGCCCCTCCGGCAACTGCTGGAGAGCCCGCGGCTGGCCGGCTACCGCGTCCACCAGGGGACGTTCCTCCCGAACGCGGAAGGAACCGACTTCGTCCGCGGGCTGTGGGACCCCGTCCTCGACGAGGACACCTGGCAGCAGGTCCACGACACCCTGCGCGGGCGTTCCGCCGGGCAGGCGCGGTCCGAGGCGAACCGCACCTACGTGCTGTCCGGCATCCTCAAGTGCTGGAACTGCCACGGGCCCATGAGCGGCAACGCCCGCAAGGGCCTCGGCCACTTCTACGCCTGCAAGGTCCGCAACGGTGCCGACGGGAGGGCCGGCTGCGGCACCGTCACCTGCTCGGGGCCGCCGGTGGACCGGCTCGTCACCGAGTGGGCCAAGCAGCGCATGCTGCTGAGCAGCATCGACGTCACTGATGACGAGCAGTGGCCGCTGGAGGACGAGCTGGCCGAGGCCAAGCGGAGGATGGCCGAGATGGTGGAGGACATCGCCACGGCCGACGGTGACGCCCGGCGGCTGCTGAACGCCAGGTTCACGACTCTGTCCGACGAGGTCGAGGCGATGCGCGCCGAGCGCGCCGACTGGATCGTCGCCCGGGGCAAGCGGGTACGGCGCGCGCAGGTGGGGCCGGAGACGTTCGACGCCATGCCGGTCCAGGCGCAGCGCGCGCACCTGCGCGAGGAGTTGACGGCGATCTTCGTGAAGCCGGCCACCACGCGGGGCAACAAGTTCGACTACTCGAGGCTGGTCCCCGTCTGGCGGGAGCCCGAAGAGCCGGCGGCCTGAGCCCGGGCGGTCTGCTCAAGGCGTGGGAGCAGTCGCGCCCAGCGCACCGAGGTCATCGGCGGAGCGTCGACGAGCCACGCTGCCAGGGCGTCTTCGTACGTCATCGGCTGCGGTGCTGTGGTGCTGCGTCGGGACATGGCCGGGACCGGTCCGGCCATCGCGGCGGTTGTCAGCCATCTCCGTCTGCGGCCCCCGGGTGGGCTCCGTCCCGCGAGCGGCACATCTCGGCCCGGTGCCTCCGGGGCCACGAGTGGCTCGTCGTGCCCAGCAGAGACCTGCTCGTGGTCGACTCCGAGGTGCGCGTGTCGTATGTCATCACCGCGGTAGTCGCCTCCTGGGCGGGCCGGCGACTCTCACCGCACGGTTCCCTGTGACGGCCGCCGGTGGGCGACAGCTGCGGCCGTCCGGCGACCTCACGGGACGGTCACTCGGGCAGGTGGCCTCCGGGCGCAGCTCTTGGGAGGTGGCCGATGCGCGGACGGACGGCGGTGAGGTCGGGGGCTCGCCGGGTGGCACGGCTTGCGGGGCTGCCCTTCCGGGGCGTCAGGAGCTTCGCCTCGTGGGTGCGTCACTCACAGGCCGACACCGAGGCCGTGTACGGGTCGAACCCCGACGACCTCCCGCCGGAGGACCGGGTCACGAAGGCAGCGATCATCGCGCACGGCCTGGGCAGCGGAGGTGGAGGCAGCATGGCCTGACGGGTGACGGAGCATCGAGGTCGTCACCTGCCCAGGACAGCCCGGGCATCTGCTGACACGGCCCTGTCGACACGGGGCGGCAGGACCATCGTCACTGGCTTCCCAGCTGGTCGTGCAGTTCCGTGGTCACCAGTGCGGTGCGTGGCTCGCGACCGGGGAGGAAACACATGAGCACTGCGGGCACGTCGCGCCCGGTCGGCCACGACCGCCCGCTGCTGGGGCTGCGTCACAGGCCCGGCAGGCTGGCGCGGGCGCTGTTCCGGCTGCCGCTGAAGGCGTACCAGCACGACGCCGGGCCGGCGGTGGGCCGCACCTTCGTCGCGTTCACCCACACCGGCCGCAGGACCGGCCAACCTCACCAGACCGTCGCGATGGTGCTGCGCTACGACGAGGTCAGCGGCGAGGCCGTGATCTGCGCCGCCTGGGGACCGCAGACCGACTGGTACCGCAACCTGCAGGCACGCTCCGCGACGAAGGTGCAGGTGGGCGGGGCCACGTTCACCCCTCAGCAGCGGTTCCTCACCGAAGACGAGGCCTTCGACGTCGCCGTCGGCTTCCGGCGTGACCATCCGCACCGGCTCCGCCTCTCAGCCGCGTCCTCGGCTGGGGCGACTTGCGGGACGACGCCGCACTGTGGGAGTTCGTACGCACCCACCCCTTCGTCGCGTTCCGGCCGGGGACGCAGACCTGACCCCGGCGGCCGGGGCAGCGCCGCAGCAGTCGTAGGTCCGGTGACGGCCGGCCTCCGGCGCCCGGCGCTACTCGCGACCGTGCGTGTCCCCACCGTCGGTGGATCCGGCCGCCGTGACACCAGCACTCAGGGCCAGCACGACGTGCTCGATCCGCTCGCGGGTGACCCGCCAGCGGCGCTCGTTGTCGTGCACCAGCTGCGCGGACTCGCAGCTGAGGTCGGCCGCGTGGGAGATGACCTCCGCAGCGGAGTACAGCCGCTGCGGCGCCACACGCCCGCCGCGCAGGTCGGCTCGCAGTCCAGCCGGCGTGAGGTCGACCTGGTCGAGCATGTCCGCCGCGCGAGCCAGCAAGGTCCCGACCAGCGACTGCAGGTGCGCGGCGAGCCAGTCGTTGGCGATGATCCGATGCCGCTCCCCCATCACGTCGGCCAGCCCGTCGACCTCCAGCAGCGCCGCAGCCACGCTCCACGACGCGTGCATCGCCTCCGCCAGCCACTCCCCGCCGCCGGTGAAGCTCGCGGCGTCGGCCCTCAGCTCGAGGATCATCGCGGTCAGCTCGGCCGGGCGCCCCTCGCCCTCGAGGAACAGCACGCCGTCGAGCGCGGTCGCGGCCTCGCTGTTGAGGTCCTCGGTACCCGCGTACGGGCTCAGCGCCGGGTGCACGGACGGCTCGACGGTGGTCCACCGGTCGGCCAGTGCGAGCAGGGCACGGGCGTGCCGCCGCAGCCGCAGGGCCGTCTCCAGCGGAGACGTGGCGTAGAAGCGCTCGTGCTCCTTGTGGAACCGGGACAGGTTCAGGGCCGCCTCCAGCAGCGGGCTCCGTCCCGCCTGGCCGGCACTCACCGGTGCGCTCCTGTCGGGGTACGGGCCGGGGGGTGCGCCGACCCGTACGTGCCGGCCGGTTCCTGCCGCAGACCGCCCAGCAGCACGGCGACGGCTCCGATGATCACCGCAGCGATGTAGGGCTCCTGTGGATCGAACGCCGTCGCGCCGGGGATGCCGGCTGCCGCCTGGACGGCCAGGGCGAGCACGTAGTTCACCTGGATGACCGCGCTGGCCAGGAGCAGCACGGCCCCCAGCACGTACCCCCACGGCCGCCGCCGCCACAGCAGCGCCGCGGCAGTGGCGAAGCCAGGCACGAGCGTGCTCAGGTCCATCGCGTAGCCCAGGTGCCCGATCGGGGCGGGCTGGAGCAGCAGGCCCTCGTCCGGCGCGGCACCGGTGGCCGCGAACCGCAGTGAGAACCAGGTCCACATCCCGCCGAGCGACGCGGCCAGCAACCCCAGCACGGCGCTGACCGCGCGCACCGGCGTCCGCGGCCGGATCCGTTCGACGATCGCCGTGACGTCGAGGCACCGCAGCGCCAGTGCCAGCGCGACCGCGGCCAGCACGAACAGCGCCACGTGGGCGAGGAACAGCGCGTTGAATGCCGCGCCGAACACGTAGTAGGCGTACGTGTAGACGACGTAGGCCAGCATCCCCGCCCACAGCAGGTCGGCCCGGGCGGATCCCCGTCGGGCACGCACGAGGGCCCCCGCCAGCAGTGGCGTGGCGACCGTCAGCGATCCCAGGTCGTAGGCGCGGAAGGTGGCCGCGTTGGCCGGTGCATCCCGGTACAACCCCCGCCAGGCCACGCCCGCCATCGACGCTGCCGTCATCAGCCCGGCAACGGCGGTCGACAGGCGCCACGCGAGGCGCCGGGAGCCGGCATGCGCCGTCCCGGTGTCGGGGGCTGCTCTGGTGGGCTCGCCGGGCGGGGTCTCCACCGTCCCGGCGGCCCCCGCGGCTCGATCGACCGGGCGGGACAGCCGCCGGAACAGGCCGACAACGCGGTTGACCGAGGTGTGCAGCGCCCGGCGCAGCGACGCGGACCCTTCCGCGGCCACGGATCGGAGCCGCTGCCCGAGCCCGACGGTCGGCACGGAGCCCGGCCGGAGGAGAGCCGTCGACGAGGTCATCGGATCACCGCCCTTCCGGCAGCAGCCTGCGATCGCGGTGACCGCCCGGACCAGGGCAGGTGGCCATCCCCGGCAGGGTCGGACGCCTCCCTGACCGAGCCGCACGCCTCTGGGGCGCCGCGGGAGGTGTGGCGAGGATGGACCCGACGGCGACCGACAGGAGTGGCGAGATGGCGGTGTCCGGTGCCCGGGAGGTCGCCCCGGACGTGTACCTGCTGCCCGTGGGCCGGGGCCCCGTCGCCTCGAACGTCTACCTGGTCCGCTCCCATCCGGCCTGGGTGCTCATCGACTGCGCATGGGCAGGCAGCGCTGCGGCGATCAGGAGCGCCGCGGAGTCGCTGTTCGGACCGGGCACCCGCCCGGAAGCGATCCTGCTCACCCACGTCCACCCCGACCACTCGGGTTCCGCCGGGCACCTGGCCCGCGTCTGGCAGGTGCCGGTGTACGCGCACGCCGCCGATCTGCCGCTGGCGCGGGGCGAGTACCTGCCCGCGTACGGCATGCCGTTGGACCGGTGGGTGGTCGTCCCGCTCCTGCGCCTGCTCCCGCGGTCGACGCGGCGGCGGATCACCGCGGCCGGGGACATCACCGACGTCACCCGCGCTCTCGATCCGGAGGCCGGCGTGCCGGGACTGCCGGGCTGGCAGGTGGCGCCCGCGCCGGGGCACACCCCTGGCTCGGTCGCCTACCTGCGCACCGGTGACGGCGTCCTGGCCTCCGGGGACGCTGTCCTCACCGTGGACCTCAACTCGCTCCCGGGCGTGCTGCTCGGCCGGCAGCGGCTGGCCGGCCCGCCCCGCTACACGACGTGGAACCGGCGGGCGGCCCAGCGGTCCATCTCCGCGCTGGCCGAGCTGGAACCGCGGGTCATCGCTCCTGGGCACGGAGATCCACTCGCCCACGGGGCAGCCGAGGCGCTGCGAGCCTTGGCGCGGCACGACGTCGGCCGCGCCGGACGACGCACTGTCGATCGCCTCCTGGTGCCGCTGGGCGATCCGGGCGCCGCCCGGTACAGGCCGCCGCCGCGGCTGTACGCGCGTCTGCAGTGGCTGGGGTTCGCCCTCACGCGACTCGGGCTCAGTCCTCGCTACGTGGTCACCCTCGAGGTGCCGGGGCGCCGCAGCGGTGTGATCCGCCGGACGAACGTCGTGCTGGCCGACCACGACGGCACCGGCTACCTGGTCTCTCTCACCGGGGAGTCCGAGTGGGTCCGCAACGTGCGGGCGGCCGGCGGCCGGGTCGTGCTGGGCCGCCGCGGGCAGCGACGGGCGGCGACGCTGGTCGAGCTGGCTTCCCCGGACCGGCCGCCGGTGATCCGCTCCTGGCTGCTGCGGGCGGGGCGCCGCCCCGGCACCGCCGCGGTCGGGCGTGAGGCACGGGCCGACTTCGGCGTCGGCCCCGACCTCGACCTCACCGAGATCGCCGCGACGGCCGACCGGTTTCCCGTCTTCCGTGTCGTGCCGGACGGGTCGCCGGGTCGATCAGCAGAGCTTCCTGGGCGTCCGCGCGCATGCGCCTCGCCGGTGACGTGACAGGACCTGACTGCGCCCGTGGCGCTGGTCCGGGCGGCCCTTGACCTTCGACCCCTCCGTGCGGGTACTTCGCCGGTGGAAGCCCCGCGCTGCGACTCCGTAGCGTCGCCGACGTCAGCGACCGAGCATCCGAGGTGGTGAGTTCGTGATGCGTGCTCTCGTGGTCTACGAGTCCGTGTTCGGCGACGCCCGAGCGATCGCCCACGCGATCGCCGAGGGGCTGTCGCCCTCGATCTCCGCGGACGTCGTCGCCGCAGCCGAGGCCCCGACCGAGATCGGTCCCGACGTGGGGTTGCTCGTGGTCGGCGGTCCCAACCACGCATTCGGCATGCCCCGGCCATCCACCCGGGAGGGAGCGGTGAAGCAGTACGGGGCCGACATCGCCGACACCGGCGCCGGACTGCACGAGTGGCTCGAGGCCCTGGGGCCGCCGGCCGACGGCCTCCTCGCGGCCGCCTTCGACACCCGCGGCAGCGGCCACAAGATGCTGACCAAGATGGACCACGCCTCCCGGACCGAGGAGACGCTCCTCACCGGACTCGGCGCACTCATCGCCGCGCCGGCCGAGCACTTCTTCGTCGCCGACACGAAGGGTCCCCTGGTCGACGGCGAGGAGGACCGTGCGCGGGCCTGGGGCCGTACCCTGGCCGAGCTCGTGGCCTCCCGATCCATGACGCCCTGAGCCACGAAGCCCGCCTGGCCGTCCGACACCGGCGGGCGCCCGGCGACCGGTCGCCGTCCCCGGCGGCTGGTCGACCGGCAGCCCGACCGACCCGGACGAGGAGCAGCAGATGCCCGCCGAGCAGCCGTCGACGCCGGCGAACCGGTGAGCTCCTCCGCTGCCCGGCGACGGGCCCCGCTGGCTGCGCCAGTCGCCGTCCCGGTCACCATGACGGCGGTGTTCGCGCTGCTGCGCCGACAGCTGCCGCCGCGGACCGCCTACACCACCGGCTTCGCCGTCTACTGGGCCGGCTGGTGCGCCGCCTTCCCACTGTGGGCGCTCGGACCCGACGGCGTCGTCCGCGCACTCCGCAGCGGCCGGCGGCCGGGACCGGTCGAGATGGTGCTGGTGGCGTTCCCTGTGGCCGGCGCGGTCGGCGCGGAGCTGATGCCGCACCGCCGGCTGGTCGACCGCCGGGTCGCCGCCGTCATGATCGGCACCGCCACGGTCAACGCCGTCGGCGAGGAGTTGCTGTGGCGCGGCACCTTCCTCGACCAGTTCCGCGGTGACGTGGTCCGCGGGGCGCTGTGGCCGCTGGCCGGTTTCACCGTCTGGCACCTGGCCCCGCAACTGGTCCTGCCGTCCTCGCGCGGGCGCGCCGGGTTCCTGCTCGGTGCGGCTGTCGTCGGGGCGGCCTGCACGGCGGCCGCCTGGCGCACCGGCGGCTTACGTCACGTCCTGCTCCCCCACGTGCTCACCGACGCCTGCGGCGTCGGGGCGGCGCGCTTCTGGCTGGGCCGCTGAGCGCGGCGGTCCGGCCCAGGTCACGGTCCGCCGGTCAGGCCTCGCCCCCTGCACCGGGTGCCGGCCCGGCCCTCGCCGCGGTGACGGTGAGCCCGTCGGCGGTCTCGATCAGCTCGGTCAGACGAGCGGCGAAGCGGGCGGCCGGGGCACCGTCGACGATGGCGTGGTCCAGGGACAGGGTCAGGTGCAGGAACTGGCGGTCCTGCAGCCTGCCGTCGACCAGCCGGGGCTGGGTGGAGATGCCGCCGACGACCACCATCAGGGTCGGTGGGGCGGAGACCAGACCCCAGCCGCCGCCGGGGCCGAACATGCCGACCGAGCTGAGCCCGACGGTGCCACCGAGGCGCTTGACCACCCGGGGATCGGCCATCACCAACCGCTCACCCAGCCGGCGCAGGAACCGGGGAAGGCTGACGTAGGCGACCGTGGCGCGGTAGCGCCGGTCGTCGTCGGACTGCTCGTGCTGGGCGGCGCGGATCTCGTCGCTGATCTGCCGCACCGACTTGCGGTTGGCCGCCCGCACGATGAGCGGCTTCACCACCTTCTGACCGGCCGCCTCGGCCTCGATCTGCGTGCTGACGTCGACGTCGTCGAAGAGCACCAGCCGGTTGCGCCGCCGGTAGGCGTGCACGATGCGGTGTGCGTCCACCGCCGTCGCGACGCAGTGCGCCACCCAACCGGTGAACGACAGCGGCGCCGAGCCGTCGCCGTGGCCCGCCAGCCGCCGTCGGGCCTCGGTCACGTCGAGCAGCAGGAGTCCGTGCATGAGGTTCTTGCGCCGTCCGGCGTCGAGCACGTCGACGTAGGCCCGCCGCACCTTGAGGTAGGGGCGGGTGGTGTGCCGTTCGTCGGCCCGCGCGGCAGGCCTCATGGCCGTCGCACGTCGTCGCGGCCGACGTGGAGCGGCGCAGCGGGGGCTGCCGCGCCCGGGTGCAGGTGGGTCCTGATGGTGGCCAGGTCGCGGTCCCACGTCCGGTGCACATAGCGGCGCAGCAGAGGGGTCAGGGGACGCAGCGGTCCGTGCGGTCGGAGGTCGGTGCGGACGATGAGTCGCGCACCGGATCCAGCCGGCTGGACGTGGCCCTCGGCGTGGACGTCCAGCTGCGCGGAGGTGCTGTGCGCGGCCCAGGACCGCGGCGGGTCGAAGCCGGTGAAGGTGACGGTGCTGTCGCCGACGCCGTGCCCGAACCGCATCCGGAACCGGGTGCCGGCCCCGATGGGCCCGTCGGTGAGCTGCTCGACCGAGAGCAGCTGGGAGTTCCAGTCCAGCTCTCGCCGGGGATCGGTCATGAAGGCGAACACCTCCGCAGGGTCGTGGTCGACCAGGACGCGGTTCTCGACGACCCTCCGGGCGTCGGGACCGGCGGCGACGACCGGCGCGGCGGGCAGCCGGGCGCCGGACCGGGCCGCCTCGACCAGCGTGGCGGACGACCGCTGCAGGCCGGCGGCGAGCACGTCGACGTCGTCGACGGCGCCGTCGGCGTTGATGCCGACGGAGAGGGTGCCGGCATAGGACAGCGCGGCGATCCCCAGCGGCACGCCCCCGGTCAGCGGCGCCAGTGGTACCGCTTCCAGCAGCCGCGCTCCGGCCAGCCACAGCGGCTGGTCGGGGCCGGGCACGTTGGTGACGAACAGGTTGATCCGGCCGCCGGCGATGCGCCGCATCCAGCGCACTGCCAGCCGGGCCATCGGCAGGGGCAGCTGCAGCACGTCGAGGACGTCACCGGCGCCGGCGCGCAGCCGCGTCTTCAGCCGGGCCGTGGTGTGGTGGATGCTGGCCAGGCGGCGCAGCGGCTCGTCCTCCCCGACCGGCAGGCCGACGACCAGCAGGCCGTCCGGCTGCCCGGCGCTGCGGGCACCGACCGGCACCGAGGCGCGCAGCACCAGGCCGCTGACGTCGTCGCCGCGGCCGGCCAGCAGCTCCCGCAGCCCGCCGGTGACGGCGGTGAGCAGGAGGTCGTTGAGGGTGACCCCGAGCCGGTGCCCGGCCTCCCGCAGGTCCTCCAGCGGCAGCTGCACGGTCGCCAGTCGCCGTCCGGGGCCGACCTGGAGGGACAACGAGGTCACCGGCGCCCGGGTGCGGAAGTCGGCCGCCGCGTCGGCCAGCTGCCGCCAAGCGCGCCGTGCCCGTCGAGGTAGCCCGCGCGGCGGTACGGCACCGGGAACCGGGGTGGCCGGGACGGTACCGGCGGCGTCGGGTGCCGCCGTCAGCCGCTCGACCGCCTCGCCGGGCTCAGTGTCCAGCAGCGTCGCAGCGAGCGCCACACCGGCGAGCCCGCCGGCGACCACGTGGTGCACCACGATGAGCACCCCGAACCGGCCGTCGGGCAGTCCGGCGACCACCTCCGCCCGCCAGAGCGGTCGACGGTGGTCCAGGGGCCGCAGGACCGCCTGCGCGCACCAGCCGGAGAAGGTCTCCCCCGCAGGCAGGGAAGTCCCGGTGACGTGTCCGGCGGCGTCGACGGCCGGATCGTCGGCCCAGTACGGCCGCCCCTGCCCGAGGCGGGTCCACACCAGCCGGCGCCGCAGCGTCGGCACCCGGTCGACCCGGCGGACCAGCTCGGTCCGGACCCGTTCGAGGTCGAGCCCGCCGTCCTCCCGCCGGAAGGGCGCGGCATCGAACTCCCCGGCCAGGGCGATGTGGAACGGGGCGGCCGGCTCGTCGACCCACACGGTCGCCAGCTCACCCAGGGTCAGACGATCAGGACGCACGAGCCCCCCCTCGGTCAGTTCCGGCCGAGCGGCCGGACGGGTCCACGCTGCTCCGCCGCGACGGCCGTCGTCCCGGGCCGGATGTCCGCAGCAGCGGGGGCGATCGCCCGGGAGGCCAGCCGGACGAGGTCCGCCGCGGTCGTCCGCTCGGCCCGCTTCCTGACGCCGCGCAGCATCTGCCGGGACATGACGAGGTCCGCGGGCACCATCACCGTCCAGTAGACGGCGGTGACCCACCACGGGCTCAGCCGCACCCGCGTGCGGAACAGGAACCGGGTGCGCCCGCCCGCGACGGGTTCGAGCACGAAGACCCAGGTCCAGTCCACACCGGCGCCGAACCGGTCGGCCCAGCCCGGCGGCAGGTGCTCCCGGGAGTGCAGCACGAGGTACCGGGGTGGATCGAGGTCGTCGACGACGAAGGCGCAGTCGGCCTCTGGTGGCCCGTCGAGGACGCGGTCGCCGACGGCCAGCTCCTGCCACTCGGGAACGAGCACGTCGGCGCTCGGTCCGTTGGCCGGGAACAGCAGCCGGTCGACCCAGCGGGCGGTGTACCACTGGCCGCGGCCCCACCCCATCTGCACCAGCCAGGGCCACACGTGCTCCGGTGGGGCGTCGATCGTGACCGCGTGCGTGGTCACCATCTGCGGGTGTGCGCACAGGCCGTCGCCGGGCAGCGGCCTCCGGCGCTCCGCGCGCGTCGCCCCGTAGGCGCGGCCCAGCCACTGGAGCCCCGCATAGCCGCCGACCACCGCCGCCACCACCAGGGATGTCCTTCTCATCCTGTCCTCCCGGCCTGCGTCGAGGGCGGTCTGGACGGCCCCCGACCGTGGTGGTGTGGGCACGTGGTCACGGCGGTCCGCTCAGCTGCGCACGTGGACACCGGCGGCGACGGTGGGGCCGAGACCTGGGCACGCGTGGAGGAGATCCCCGCGGCGACCTGGAGTACAGCACCTCGATCACAGCGCCGGTCACCGCGCGTTCGCCTGCCTCGTGCTGCCGGAGATCAGCTGGCTGCCGTAGGCGACCAGCCACAGCACGATCGGGTAGGAGTTCCACCGCTCGATGCCGCCCTCGCCCAGTGCCGCCACCGGCGTCCAGTCGAGGGCGACCAGGCCCAGGACGATGGCCGCCAGCGAGACTGCGCCCAGCACGGTCCACAGCTGCCGGAACGGCGTCGGCGTCGTCCGGGCGGACAGCAGCATGGCCACACCGCCGGAGAAGAAGGCCAGCAGCGCGAAGACCGTGTGCATCCCGGGACTGGTCAGTGGGAAGACGCCGACACCGAGGACGCCGAGTCCAAGCAGTGCGGTCGGCACGGTCACCGCCGTCCGGCGCAGGGCCCGGTGCGCGAACCACGCGCCGAGCAGGATCAGCGCGCCGGCCCCGAGCATGGTGCCGTCGAAGATCGCCGCGGACGGCTGGACGACGACGCTGTCCGGTGGCTCACTCGCGCCCAGGTGGCTGAGCGTGTCGGCGTGGGTGGTGTAGGGCCCCGGGTGGAGCGCCTCGGCGGTGATCGACCCCATGAGGATCGCCACGCCCGCGATGGACAGCAACAGGCCCGCGACGCGGCCGTCCCGGCCTCCCTGGGGCAGCGGGGCGACCCGTGCGGTGGTCTCCACGTCCTGGCTGCGCCGGCCGGCCGGCTTCGGGATGGCGGTCATGATCGGCTCCTCGTCTCGCCCCGGCGGGCCCGTGCCCGGTCGGGACCAGGCTGTCCCGCGGCGCCACGGAAGCAGGAGGACCGACGGTCCCGACCCGTGTGGACCTCCGTCCTCACCAGCCGGCCAGCCACGGCCGGGGCATCGCAGTGGGTCGGCGCCGAGGACCAGGGCAGGCACCGCCCCCTGGCGTGCCCGTGAGGCCCCACCCGAGCGTGCCTCGCTCACCCGCGTCCCGGACTACACCGCCGGCGGTCCTGCGGAGCTGTCACGGCCTCACCGGAGCACCAGGACGTCGTCCACCGGACGGCGTGGCGCGGCCCGCGGTCGTGAGGGCGGCACTCCCAGGCGGAGGATCACCTGTGGCCAGCCGGCTAGCTGCAGCGCCTCGCGCACGCGGGGCCGTAGCGCCGCCGCCTGGCAGGGCTGGTTGGAGTAGCCGGCCTGCACTTCCGATGCCGCGGCCAGCAGCAGTGCGTACTGCAACCCCTGGCCGGCCCGCAACCACTCCCGCATGCCGTCCTCGGACGTCGTGAGCACCGCGACGGCCGGCGCCTCGCGGGTCAGGATCTCGTCCTTGACCACAGTCCGCGCGCCGACGTCGAAGCGTGCCACGACCAGCCGGGTCACCGCGCCGCCGACCGGGGGGACCGTCAGCCCGTCACCGCATCGGCGGGGGCGCATCCAGTTCGCGAGCTCCCGGCGCCAGGACGGGTCGGCGAACTGTGCGCGGTCGCCTTCGGCGACCAGATGGGCGAGCGCGCCGCGGTGCTCGTCGGGTACGAGGTGGAAGGTCACATCCCGGGCCGCACAGGCGGCCGCCATCGCCGTCAGCGTCGCCGCCGGCGGAGCAGCGGCGAACCGGCCGCGGTGGGTGTGGCGGGACGCGATCGACGCCGCCAGCTCCTCATCCGCCGGTGCCGACCCCGGGCGTAGAGCGACCCGGGCGAGGAGGTCGGTGTCGTGCGGATCGGGCAGGAGATCGATCTCGGGCCCGAGACCACGGGAACGAGCGGCCACCACGAGGTTCGCCAGCGCCGCACCGCAGCTGATCGTCAGTTCCCGGTCGAACGGGTCGTTGACCGGCAACGCCCGCGTGCGGTCGGCGCGCAGCTCGACCGCCTCCTCGCCGACGCGGAAGGACCACGGCTGCGTGTTGTGCGACGACGGCGCCAGCACCGCCGCTTCGACGAGTCGGCCGAGGCCATTGCGCAACGAGGTCATGCCGAGTTCCTCTCCGGACAGTCGCACGGTGGCCAGCCGAACGGACGGTGGACCGTCGCTGTTGGCAGCGCCTGTCCGCCCCGTCCCGGTGAGCAGGCGGCACACAACAGTGCTGCCCGGCACTACAGGCCGCGCAGGGCCGAAGGTCGCATGCCGCCTGGTCCTCGGCCTCGCCCTGTTGCCGGGGGCAGCGCTACGCCGCCAGGGGGTTCGGCCTCACGTCCCTCCTCCCCGGCGACGAGAAGGCGGCAAGGCCACCGACCACCGATTGCCTTCATCTGGGCAGCTCCCACGGTCGCAGGGCATGACTGATCGACGTAGCAGGCCTGGCTCGGTGACGGACAACACCGTGCTCGCCACCTTCCAGGCAGAGGTCGCACGGCTGGTGTCGCTGCCTCCGCGGACCTTCGCCGAGCTGGACCCCGGCGCTCTTCCGCCGCTCCTCGCCACGATCCGCACCACTGCCAAGGAGATGTCCAGGTCGTAGGACTCGCCACTGGTCTCGACCATCCCCAACTTCTGCAGCGGATCGATTGCCTCGCTGGACCTCGCGCGCACGGTGCAGCCCGCCGTCTCGACGAAGGAGGAACGATGGCAGGGCTGGAGTCGCTGTACACGCCGCAGAAGGTGTACAGGCCGCTGGCGGACGCGCTGGACATCGCGCGGGACGCCGAGGAGGCGCACTACGACCGGTTCAGCGTCCAGGACGGTGGCATCGAGAGCCAGGTGGCGCGGCACTGCGCGCTCTACCCGGGCGACCCGGACGTCGCGGCCTACAGGGCGCTGCCGTCCTCGGCATTCGACAGCCCCGCCGCGGGGACACCGCACGGCATCCGGTGGCTGAGCCTGGCCGACATCCACCACAGCCTCACCGACAACACCCCCGTCGTCGCCTTCGTGGTGTTCGGCAGGACGGTGTTCTTCCGGGTGGAGCTCTCGGCGGTGAAGCGCCAGATCGAGCGCCCCGACGGCGAGGACGAAAACGCCTACACCGCGCTCGTGCTGGCGGTGACCAACCACCTGCGCAAGTTGCGGGTCAGCCGGTGGGTCGACGACGTCACCCGCGCGGCGCGGGAGAACGTCAACTGGGGCCTGATCATGCGCCGGCACCACGAGCGCGGGATCCGGATGCGCCTGGGTGGGGTCGTCTACGACCTCGCCGTCAAGGGCGACCGGACGAGCCTGAAGCTGCTCGGGGCGGTCGGCTCCGAGGACGACCCCGAGCGCCGTAAGAAGCTGCTCGGCGCACGGCTGACGGCGATGTCGGCCGGCGGCGCGGCGCTCGCCGAGGACCAGATGCCCTACGGCTGGCACCTCGACAAGGACAGCCGCGGCCGCCCGCGCAAGGTGAAGGGGCTGAACCTCGTGCCCGTCGCAGATGCCTCCGTCGCACCGGCGCTGGCCGAGGTCTACGGCCTGCACGCCGCCGGGACCACGTACGAGGCGATCTGCGGCAGGCTCGCCGAGCTGGAGAAGGACGGCGGGATCCGGCGGCGCGCGGGACAACGCTACGACCTGGACTTCGCTGCCGCCCTCGGCGACCGGAACCGGATGTACGACGCGGCGCTGACCGTCTTCCGAGGGCACTGGCCGGACGGCGTTCCACGACCGGAGGCACCCAGCGAGGAGACGGTGCTGGCCTACGAGGCGGGTGGGAACCCGGCGGAGCTGTTCACCCTCGAGCAGCGGCTGCTCATCGCCCGCCCGGAACTGCTGCGCACCGGCGTCCACCTGCGGGCGGTGGTCAACGACATCCGCGAGCGCGGCCTGCGGCTGGCCGGGCTGACGCCGCGCTACGCGGACGACTACGACGAGACGGGCGTCTTCTACGTCGAGGTCCGCTGGCCGTGGCCGGTGGACCCGGCGAGCGGCGCCGAAGTGGTCCGCTTCGGCATCCCGGACCGGACCTTGCGTCTGGCCGCCGGCCGGCTGCTGCGCTCGCTGCGTGCGCCGCGCAAGCGCACCGGCGGGCAGGCACACGTGGGCCGCCCGGAGCGGCGGGTGCTGCAGGGCTTCGGCGTCTGGCTGCTGCCCGGTGACCTGGAGGCGACGATGATCGCCCGCGCCAACAACGACGGCCGCGCCAACCTCGTGCTCCTGGTCCGCGCCGAGGAGGACGGCCGGCCGCGGCCCGGCCAGCAGCACCGGCGCGGCTGGACCGAGCAGCTGAGCAACCCGCAGCGCTCGGTCGCCGCGACCTGCAACCTCGACGTCCTGTGCGGCGATGTGGCCTACCGCATCACCGAGGCCATCACCGCGCAGCTCGACCCGGCGGTCCTCGCCCCGGTGCGCGCGGTGCTCCACGTCGATGTCGCCGAGCAGACCGAGCGGCTGCGGTCGGGGCTGCTGACGCGGGCGAAGGCGGCCGACGAGGCCGCTGCGAAGGCCGAGAAGGCCGCGCGGGGCGCCCGCACCAACGCTGCGCTCGCGTCCGAGGACGGCGACGAGGAGGAGGCCGCGGCGTACCGCGAGGACGCGGCCGACCACAGCAAGCAGGCGCGTCGCTCCCGGCAGGAAGCGGAGAACCTGCGGCAGCAGGCTGCCGCCCTGGACGAGCAGCGTCCACGTGGGGAGCAGGACGCCGACACCAACCTCTCCTCGATCGCCTACCTGGTGGCCGGCCTTCAGCGTGCGGCGTCGAGCAACGGCTCCGGTCCGGCCACCCTCGGCACGCTCGCCGACAAGCAGCTCCGCGACTGGAGGGCCTGGGCCGAGGAGGACGAGGAGGGGCGTTGGATCCTCTACGAGGTGACCTTGCACGTGCCGGTGGTGACCGAGGGGCACGTGGAGGTGCGGCTGCGCGGCCGGGTACAGGACGTCCGGCCCCGCGGTGACCGCGCCGAGGAGCGCCGCGCCGGCAAGTCCGGCGGTCGGGCCGCCACCGCCGAGACTGTGTTCGCGAAGGGGCTGCCGGTCGACGACCTCGTCACCGAGGACCTCGGCCGCAAGACGCTGTTCATGAAGCACGTCATGCCCTGGCTGGCCGAGCACGCCGTGACCGCCCGCGGCGCCAAGTGCGCGCTCGTCGACCACCCGGTCGCCGCGGTGCGGCAGGTCATGTACGCCGCGCTGACCGGCATCGCGCTCCCCCAGCTCGCCGCCTACTCCGCCGGCTGGCGAGCACACGTGGCCACCACCTACCTCGACGCCGGGCTGCAGTGGGGCAACGCCGCCTGTCCCGACGACACGACACTCGCCCTGCAGCTCGTCGCAACCCTCGGGGAGCCGGCGGCGTACATGCGCGGCGTGGGCCTGGACATCGCGGCGATCGCCCGACACTGCGGGATCTCCCCCGACGACGTCCGCGAGCTCGTCGTGCCCACCAAGCGCGGCGGCCTCGGCTTCGACCGACCGCAGTACCTGGCCTACGCCGATGACCGCAAGACGCGCGTCCGGATCATCGCCTGCCCCCACGGCTGCCGGCGCGGCCGGTGCGACATCGTCGCCCTGCTGCCCGAGGTCGCCGCCAGCGGCTACGGCGTGCTCTGCAGCACCTGCTGGCGGGCGCCGAACACCACCGAGCCGAAGTGGGCGACCATCGTCTTCCCGCCGGCCTACGGCACGCCCGTGACCCGGGTGATGCCGAAGGGAACGCTGCGCACAGCCGCGCAGACGGTGCCGGCGGCGCGCCCCCTCCCCCTCGCCATCGCACCGGCCACCCCGCGCAGGACCGTCGGGTAGCGACTGGGGCTGGACGGTGAAGGAGGCCGTTCCGAGGTGGTACCTCGGAACGGCCTCCACAGCGTCCGGCCTGCTTCACAGGAAGTCGTGCAGCTCCTCGGGGACCGCCTCGAGCGCGGCGCCGGTCACCAGGGTGAGCGCCAACACCCAGGCCTCGAGGACGGCCCAGTCGTCTCCATCGGCGGTTGCTCGCAGTGCCAAGGCCACCGAGCCGAGGACGTCGGCGTGCTCGCCCGGGTCGTGCTGGCGGGACGGTCGGACGGTGGCCGCGGCCGGGGAGGCGGGTGTCATGTCACAGACCGTGCCGAAGCTCGGGCGCCACGCCACCATCTGAGGCCCGGGTGGCGGCGCCCCCTCCCCCGGCTCGTCCTACCGCCGCGGCCTGCGAATCAGCACCACTGGCTCGCGCACGTCCGCCCAGAGCTCGCGCAAGACCCTGGCGCGCTGCCCGGTCCTGCCCCGGAACGCCAACGCCGGGTGGACGTCGATCGTGAACGGGCGCCCGGTCCCCGACGACGTCCTGCGGATGAGGTCGCGCTCCTCCAGGAAGTCGAGGGCCTTGCTGACGGTGCTGCGGTCGTGATCGAGGTCATCGGCGATCTCGGTGACGTACCGCTCGAGCCGGTTCTCGTACTCGGTGCTGCCCAGGAGGTACAGCAGCACCCGCAGGTGCACCAGGGTCATCCCGCTGTCGTCCTCGTCGCGCCGTCCCTCGGTGCTCAGGAGGGCCAGGAGGGCGTCGCAGAAGATCATCGTGAACGGCTGCTGGTGGCGCCTGATCTTCGGCGTGAGGACGTGGAGGACCTCCTCGGTCTCCACGTCCTGGAGCTTGCGGGTGGGGTTCGGGCGGGACATTGCGGGTCCTCTCGGTGTGGGGGGTCGGCGCCGCAGTGCGCGGCGTCCCCAGCACCGGTCCGGAGCCGTCGCCGGTCCGCATGGGTCCGTGGCGGCCAGCCCACACGGATGTGGCCGCCGGACCACGCTGGTGGCCACGAACACCCGCGTTGACCTGCAGGTTCGTCCGTCGGCCTTCTACGCTCTGTATCGACGTCGTGAGGCGGCGCTGCGCGCCGCTCGCCGCCTACGGCGGCACGGAGGACGCCGTGGTCCTGTCCGTCGCGGGTGGGGCGGCGTACCCGGCTCCGGCGCCGCCGTCCTGGCCCGTCGGTGGCCACTCCGGGACGAGTGCACGGGCTGCGAGCAGCGGCACGGTGCGGCTGCGGCGCCGCCAGCGGCACCGTCCCCGCCGGCGGGTCGCCGGCCGGGCCCGTGGAGGCTCCCGTGTTCTTCATCCCCGTCGACACCCGCGGTGCGCACGTCATGGTCTGCGACGAGATCTGCCTCAGCGCCGTGCGCGACCACCTGCCCGTCGAGGAGACCCTGGCGCTCTCGACGACGCTCGTGTGCTCGACCTGCTACGCGTGCTCGCTGACCGTGGAGGGGACGCACTGCCCCTGCACGAAGCTCGACGTCAGCTGCTCGGCCCCGTCCTGGTTGCTCGGTCGGGAGGCCCCGGCCGCGCTGAACACGATCTACGAGGCCGTAGGCCCGACAGTGCTCACGGACACCGACTGGGACCAGCTGCTGAGCTGGGCGGAGCAGGTGTGGAGCGGTGGCCTGGTGGGCCTGATGTGGGTCCGCGAGCAGCAGCCGGACACAGGCCGGTGAGCAGGGGTTGTGACCGGGAAGCCGGCGCGGACGGTCCGCGCCGGTGGACGAGAGCCACCCCGCGGGGACCTGCGGGGAGCTGTTCCTCGCGCCCGCGCGACCCCAGGGGGTCACCGTGTCACAACCCATCTACCTGCAGGCCGGCGCCGCCCGGCCCACCGCAGACCCGGCGCATCGCCGTCGGGATCTGCACCGTCTGCTCACCTCATGGTGGACGCTCAGCGCCCGGCTGAGCGCCGTCCAGGCGCACGGCGGCGCTGACGAGGCCGACGACCTGACCGACGCCGTCCGGGCGATCGAGGAGGCGCTGGACTCGCGGCACCCGCTGATGTGGGAAGCGGTGCAGACCGACCTGCTGCTGGCACTGCTCAACGCCGAGCACGCCAGCGACAGGCCGACCTCATCATCCGGATGCCTGGTCTGCCGTCGCCTCGCCGATCAGCTGCCGAACGGCGTCCGGCAGCTGATCGGCCTGGGGCCGGTCCGATGACCGCCATCCCCGTGCAGCGCGGTCGCAGCACCGAGGCCGTCACCGTGACCGACCAGGGCGTGGAGATCTCGCACCTCCGGATCACGCACCCGGAGACCGTCGCCATCGCGCGGCGAGAGCTCGCCGAGCACGGGCCGGCCGCGCTGGTCGACACCGTGACCGGCGCCATCATCGTCGGGATGGTGGCCACCGGGCTGCAGCGCGGCACCGGTGACACCACCGCCGCCATGCAGCGAGTCCTCGCCGGCTTCGACGAGGCGGTGCAGAACCGCGCCGCCGCCACCGTCGCCCAGCTCGACGGACTGCTCGGCCGGGTCGACACCACCGAGCAGGCCGCCCGGGAGGCAGTCATGGCCACGCTGGCCCAGCTCCCCGAGCAGGTTCAGCGCGGGCTGACCACGGCGCTGGCCGATGGGGCCGGCGACGTCCGCGAGGCCGTCCGGCAGGCCACCGTCATGGCGCAGGCCGAGGCGGTCACCGCCCTCGAGCGGGTGGTGGCGGTGCACAGCGAGCAGGTACGCGCGGTGGTCTCCACGGAAAACCCGGGCTCACCGATCGCCGCCTTGCGGCGCGATCTCTCCGCTCAGGTGCAAGACGCCAGGCGAGAACTGACGGAGGGCATCGCGACCGTGCGCGCCCTGGTGCAGGCCCAGCAGGCCAGCCAGGCCCTAGCGACCAGGACCTCCGCCGCCATCGGGAGGGACTGGGAGGACCGCACCGCGCTGGCCGTGGCCAGCTGGGCGCAGGCGACGGGCGACCTGGTAGAGCATGTTGGGAGCCGACCGGCACCGGGCAGCAGCACGCGCAAGACCGGCGATGTGCTCGTCAAGATCATGTCGGCCAGCCAGCCGGTGCTGATCATCGAGTGCAAGCACCAGCAGCGGCGCGCCAGCATGCGCGCCTTCCGCGAGGAGCTCGCCGAGGCCCGACGGGTCCGCGGCGCGCACGCGGCCCTGGCGGTCGTCCCGACGGCGGACGACGTCCCCGGGCCGGCCGACAGCGCATGGGCCAGAGTCGACACGTCCAGCTGGGTCGTGGCGGCTTCGGATCCCGGCGTGATGGCCCTGGTCCTCGGCGTCGTCCGGGAGCTCACCATCCTGGCGGCCGTGCAGGCCTCCGCAGACCCCGTCGTCGACCTCGGTCGCGTCCGGACCGCGGTCGGCCACCTGCTCGACCTCCTAGAGCGGTTCGACACCGTGAACAAGCACGTGTCGACTGCGGAGAGGGCGCTGGCGAACATCCGCGGCACCGCCGACGGCCTCCGCCAGGCCCTAACCGCACAGGTCCAGGACGCCCACCGCGCGCTCACCGACGGCGCGCAGGCGCATTAGCACCACTGGGGGGAGGAGCATCACGCTCCTCCCCCCAGTTCGCGCTTACTACGTCGCCGACGTGACGACCTCTCGTCGGGTCCCGTCGCCCGGGCAGGAGTCCTGCGCGTTCACGCCGCGGCCCCGGCCCCGGCAGCGCAGCGACGGCACCTCCCACCGCTGACCGCTGACCGCTGACGCTCCCCTCCCGCTACCGCGAGGCCAACTTCCGGGAGATCACCTCAGCGTGTTCCTTCGCCTGGGCGAGGACGTCGCCCGCCGGGTCGTAGTCCAGGCCGCCGAGGGACCTGGTCCCATCGAACGGCGATGGGCTCACCGTGGACGCCCAGATCGGGATGACCTCGCCCTTGTCCAGGCGGCTCCGATACTTGCCCGCCTCGAACAGCGTCCACCGCTTGCGTCCGTACATCACACCGAGAACGGCCGCCACGTAGCGCGACCCGGACTCGTAGATGGGGCCGAGGTAGTCCTCCACGTCCTCTCCGAGGAAGCGGTGCAGCTCTGCCTTGTCGTAGAAGACGGCGTGCCCGAGGTCTTCCAGTGCGTCGCGCAGGTGTTCGGCGTACTCACGGTCCTCGCCCGCGAAGGACAAGGCCACGTCGTACGACTCCGCGTAGTCGACGGCGGTGAAGCCGACCTCCTTGATGAACTCCGGCCACGAGATCGCGCGGAGGTAGAAGACCAGCATGGGGTCCTCCACGGAGAGGACTCCCGAGTCGAAGTGCAGGAGCTTGGCGACGTCGGTCTTCGCGGCGAGATCGGCGAGGTAGCCGCGGTCCAGGACCACCCCGACGGACACCTTCTCGCTGGGGTGCTTCCGCATCTCGTCGAGGATGTTGATGCTCCAGGAGTCCGCCTCTGCCAACCACCGCAGGATGTGCAGGTATGGCGCCCGCCCGCCGGGTCGGAACTTCGTTCCCCGGGCGAAGCTCCGCACCGTCTCGCCAAAGCGGTCACGCTGACGGGCCACCACCTTGCGCTGGATCGCCGCGTAGGGCGTGGTGATCTCCACCATCTCCGTCGGCTGCTCGAGGACGCCGGCCTGGAGACATGCCTCGCGACAGAGCAGCTGCGCGATGTAGAAGCTGCCCCGCGCCCTCTCCACAACGAGCGGCCGCGCGGAGATGGTGACGTTCAGCGCCCGCTCCCCGGCCTGGATCAGCTGGTCGACCTTCTGGTCAGGCTCGACCTCGAACCGGATGACGTCGAGGCGGTTGGCGAGGTCGGGCGCGAACTGGATGAGGGCCCGGCCGGCCTCGTTGATCCCGATGACGACGAGCTTGCGGCGTGGGTTGGCGCTGTCCGCGGTGACCTTGAGCAGGTCCGCGAGACGCTGCTTGACGGCCTCATCGAGCCGGTGGAAGTCGTCCACGATGACCGTGCCGAAGTCGCCCAGTTCGGGGAGCGCATCCAGGTACTCGACGTCACCCGGCTCCCGAGCCGTCAGCAGGGTGACCCGGTCCTGAAGCCCCAGTGCGGCCAGCGCCTTGTCCACCGCCGTGGACTTTCCGATGCCTGACGGCCCCTCGACGATCACACCCCGCCCCGGGCTCCGCAGGCTGAGCAGGAGCCGGTCGAACTCGGTCGGACGGACGAAGGTCGAGTCGGGGACCCCGGAGGTCGTGAACACCGACTCGAGCAAGAGCTGACCCACACACTCAGGGTAGCCGCCCGGCTACGACGTGACCCCTTCCCCTGACTGCGGCTCGTCACACAGGCGTCACACCGACCATGCCGCCTGATTCCGTCGGGTGCCGAGATCACCGCGCGGGTAGTCGTCCGAGCGACCGGCACCGGCGTCCCCGCAGGCGCCTATCGTTGCGTTGACCTGCGAGGACGCCGGTCGACGCGCTACTTCGGGAGACTCCGTGCGATCACCATGCGCTCGATCTGGTTGGTGCCCTCGTAGATCTGGGAGATCTTGACGCCTTGCATGGAACGGTGATCGTGGATCAGGTATGCCGCGACCCCGCCCGACAGTGGTCGAACGGGGTCGCGGTGGCTGGTCAGCGCAGGACGTCAGCTCGGGCGCGGAGCGCCGCGGCGTTCAGCCAGATGTCGACGTCGGGATCGGTCCACGGACCGTTGGCGTCGGTGGGCATGGTCCGGTAGAGGTCCGGGACGGTCCAGCCCGCGTGGTCGGCGAGCAGGTGGTCCGGCATCCCGGTCAGGACGTGGCCGGCCGTGTTCAGCGCTCCGTCCTCGTCGCGGACCAGCACGGTCTCGAGGTGCAGGTGCGGGTAGGAGGCCACCCCCGACTCGAAGCACTGCTCCTCCTCGCAGTGGCCGCAGCCGATCGCGACGACGTCCCGCCCGAGGGAGGGGCACTGCTCCCGCACCGCGCGGGCGAGCTCGTCGAGCTGCGCGTCGAGCGCAGTCCCGCCGGAGTCCCCGGTGCGGGCGCCGCTGACGGGCACCGACGACCGGAGCGAGCAGGTGGAACACGCGTGCTCGCAGCGCGGCGGCATCCAGCCACACGTCGTCCTCCTCGGCCTCGTCCGCGAACTCCGCGGGCGGGGCCACCCGGTACGGCGCGGTGACCTGCCAGCCGAGGCTGTCCGGGTGGCGGCCCTCGGTGTCCTCCTCGAGGTCGGCGGCGCGGACGCCCGCCGGCACCGCCGACCTCCCGGCGAGCTCCAGCTCACCGCCTGCGGCGCGGACGACGGCCGCGTCGAAGTGCAGGTGCGGGAAGCAGTCGTAGTCGGTGAGGTTGGCGTAGGGCTCGTAGCGGCAGTCGATGCCCTCGCAGGTGCTCCCGACGAGGTGGCTGATCCCCGGGTGGGGCAGGAGGGCGACGGCCAGGTCGTCCAGCACCGCCTCCATGTCCTCGCAGCGGGCCGCCCACCGCAGCGCCTCGCCGCGGGCGCGGTGCTCGACGGCGGCGGCGCCGACCGTGGCCAGCTGGTCGGCGGTCAGCGCGGGCAGTGTGGTGGTCATGACGGTGTTCCTCCGGTGGTGTCGCAGTGACGGACACCGGGCACCGTGCAGGGCCGGCGGACCTCGGCAATCGCTCTGCGACACCCCGGCCGACGACCCGACCCCGATCGCGACGGGACACCCCGGACCTCAGCCGGGCAGGGCGCTCCCCTTCGCTGCAGCCTTCTGCTCCTGCTTGAACCGGCGGACCGCCGCGAGGGACTCCGGTCCGGTGACGTCGGCGACCGAGCGCCGCGATCCCTCCTCGCCGTAGGGCCCGGCGGCCTCCCGCCACCCGGGCGGGGTGACGCCGTACTGCTTCCCGAGCAGCGCGACGAGGATCTTCGCCTTCTGCGCGCCGAACCCGGTCAGCTCGCCGATGCGCCGCAGCAGCGTTTCGCCGTCCGGGACGTCCGCCCACAGTGCGTCCGCGCGGCCGTCGTAGCGTTCCACCAGCAGCCGGCAGACCGCCTGGGTGCGGGCGGCCATCGAGCCGGGATAGCGGTGCAGCGCCGGTGGCCCCTGGAAGATCCTCGCGAGCTCGTCAGGATCGGCCACGGCCAGGTCCGCAGCGGACAGCGTGTCGACGGCGAGCCGGTCGGCCAGCAGCCGAGGCGAGGCGAACGCACGCTCCATCGCGAACTGCTGGTCCAGCAGCATCCCAAGGAGGAGAGCGAGGGGATCTCGCCCGAGGAACTCGTCAGCGGCGTCGTCCTGGGCGATGCGGAGCTGCGGCACCCGGGCAGTCTGCCGCAGCGGACCCCGGGCTCATCCCACATGGCGTTGCCGCGAGGCTGGATGAAGCGACCTCTCCAGCCGGCCTACTGCGCAACGCTGCGCCCGGGTGACGGTCGCCGTCCATGACCGCGCACACCCTGCCCGCCCGGGCACACCGTTCCCCCGCCCACACGACGACCGCGCCGGCCACCGAGACCCTGTGCCACCGCTGCAACGAGCCGGTCGGCGCCAGCCGCTACCACGAGGCGACCGGACCCCTGTGCCGGCCCTGCGGCAGCCTGGTCCGGATGAGCGGCCGGCAGCGGGTCGCCAAGCTCCGCGACGACCTGACGGACGACCTCCTCCACCGCATCTCACTGCTGTCCATCGACGTCGACCGGACCAGCCTGCGGCAGGTCTTCTGCATCGGCTCCCGCATCGGCCTCGCCGCTCTCTCCACCGACGTGCTGGTGTTCGCCGCGCTCAGGTCCGGCGCACAGGCACCGCTGATCGCCCAGGAGATCGGCCGCCGCGGGGCCGCCTTCACCCTCGCCGAGCTGGCGGGGTGGACCGCCACCGACCCGCTGTCCGACAACTCCGTGGCGATGGTGCGGTGGGCGCTCGAGCGCGACGAGACGCTCACCCCCGACCAGCTCCGGCAGGTCGCTGCCAGCCGGTTCCGCGACGCCATCGCCAGGCGCATCACCGATCTGGACGAGGCAACGGCCACCCAGCTGGCCGCGGAGTGCCACCGCTGGGAGGCGGAGCGGCTCGCCGCCGAGGGCCTCGCCCCGGTGTCCGCCCTCACCGCGCTGGCCGAGCGAGGGCCGTCGATCGCCTGGATGGTGGTCCGCGACCCCCGCGCGACAGCGGAGACCCTCGCCGCGATCGCCGGGCACCACCGCGACCAGACCTGGTCGCACGTGACGATCACCACCCTCACGCACCCCAACGTCGACGTGGCGCTGCTGCCGGTGCCGCTGCTCGTCTCCAGGGAGGGCTCGCGTGCACGGGTGCAGGGCTACCTCGACGCCCGCCTCGGCGTCGGCACCGCCGAGCGCAAGACCGCCGACCAACTCGCGGCGGCCTGGACAGGCACCCTCGCCGACCTGCTGGACGTGGTCGTCGCCCTCCACCCTGCCGGGAGCCGTGCCACGACAACAGGCCAGCGCTGAGGACCACACGGCGCCCTCACCGGCGCTCCGCACACGCAACGGCCCCGCATCCTCGACCGAGGTGCGGGGCCGCTGCGCGTCCGGCATCAGCAACTTCGGCGGCGGGTCACCGAGGACGACCTCGCCGGCGGCGGGGAGCCAGCCGCCATCCGGCAGATGACCGACCGGTCACCGTCCTCTGACCGGGTGACCGCCGACAGGTCCATTGCGCACCGCAGGAGCACGCGCACCGTCCCGCTTGCCAACCCACCAACGAGCGGAGGACACATGAAGCTCAACGAGATGGACCTCGGCACCCTCGCCGCGGTCAAGGCCGGCCTGACCCGCGACCACAAGGACGGCACGATGCTCTGCGACGACGCGGAGAGCATCTTCTTCTTCACCTGCGAGGTCGCGCCCGGTCACTGGCTCTACGTCGAACTGCGGACCGAACCCATCATCAGCATCAGCACCGGCGTCTTCCGGCGCCCCGTCGACTACATGCGCCGGATGGTGCGGGCCGAGTACGCCGGCCTGCGCATCCACCGTGACCGCCAGCACCTCGCCGGTGAGATCGGCGACCTCGTCGACGACCTGAGCGCCGAGGAGCGGGTCGTCCACGAGGCCCAGATGGCCGAGCACTGGCGTCGCGACGACGCCATCGCCGAGCAGTACGGCTCCTTCCGCGACGTCGGCTAGCCGCTCGACGCCCGGACTGGCACATGAAGGGGGGGGGGGGGGGGGGGGGGGGGGGGGGGGGGGGGGGGGGGGCGGGGGCGGGGGGGGCGGGGGGGGGCGGGG
>NZ_JBJGYI010000032.1:0-60952 GCF_054049915.1 Geodermatophilus sp. SYSU D00766 | reverse complement strand
GGGGGGGGGGGGGGGGGGGCCGGCGGGGGGGGCGCCCACCCCCCCCGGCGGGCGCCCCCCCACCCGGCGGCCGGGGGGGGCGCCCCCGCCACGATCAGGTCACCTGATCGTCGCGGGGCTCACTCGGCGTCGACGGGGACGACCATCCGGGCCTCGGCGAAGTGGCAGGCGCTCGGGTGGCCCTGGCCGCGGTCGACCAGCGCCGGCGCCTCCTGCGCGCAGATGTCCTGCGCCTTCCAGCAGCGGGTGCGGAACCGGCAGCCCGAGGGCGGGTCCGCGGGGCTGGGCACGTCGCCCTGCAGCAGGATCCGGTCCTTCTGCCCGCGCAGGTGCGGCTCGTGCAGCGGCACCGACGACAGCAGCGCCTGCGTGTAGGGGTGCGACGGCGAGGCGTACACCTGCTCGTCGGTGCCCTCCTCGACGATGCTGCCGAGGTACATCACCGCGACGCGGTCGGAGATGTGCCGCACCACCGACAGGTCGTGGGCGATGAACAGGTAGGACAGGCCGAACTCGTCCTGCAGGTCCTCGAGCAGGTTGACCACCTGCGCCTGCACCGAGACGTCGAGCGCCGACACCGGCTCGTCGCAGACGATCACCTCCGGCTGCAGCGCCAGCGCGCGGGCGATGCCGATGCGCTGCCGCTGCCCGCCGGAGAACTGGTGCGGGTAGCGGTTGACGTAGTCGGGGTTGAGGCCGACGCGGTCGAGCAGCTCCTGGGTGCGCTTGAGCCGGCCCTTCTTCGGGGCGACGTCGTCGTGCACCGCCCAGCCCTCGGCCACGATGTCGCCGACGGTCATCCGCGGGTTCAGCGAGGCGTAGGGGTCCTGGAAGATGATCTGGACCTCGCGCCGGTAGTCCTTGAGCGCGCGGCCGCCCATGCGGGCGACGTCCTTGCCCTTGTAGAGGATCGACCCGGCGGTCGGCCGCTCCAGCGCGACGATCAGCTTCGACACCGTCGACTTGCCGCAGCCGGACTCGCCGACCAGGCCCACGGTCTCGCCGCGCCGCAGCGTCAGGTCGACGCCGTCGACGGCGCGGACGTGGCCGATCGTGCGCTTGAAGACGATGCCCTGGGTCAGCGGGAAGTGCTTCTGCAGCCCCCGCACCTCCAGCAGCGTGTCGCCCAGCGGGCCGCGCGCCCCGGACGGCGCGGGCTTCTCCAGCGTCGGGGCCGCCGGGGCAGGAGCCGGCTTCGACAGGGACGACGCCGCGGTGGCGCCGTGCTCACGGGGCTCGGACACCGAGAACCTCCTCGCTGTAGTGGCAGGCCGCCTCGCGCCCCGGGACGACCAGCCGCAGCGGCGGGACGTCGGTCGAGCACTCGCGGCCCGGCGCGGCCTCGGCACCGAGCCGCCGGCGGGCGCAGCGCGGGTGGAACGGGCAGCCGCTCGGGATGCGCGCCAGGTTCGGCGGCTGGCCGGCGATCGGCTGCAGCCGCCCGCCCTTGGCCTCGACCTGGGGCACCGACCCCATGAGCCCCTCGGTGTAGGGGTGCGCGGGGCGGGTGAAGACGTCGTCGACGGTACCCCGCTCGACGATCTCGCCGGCGTACATGACGGCGACGTTGTCGGCCACCTCGTTGACCACGCCGAGGTCGTGGGTGATGAGGATCAACCCCATGCCCGTCTCCCGCTGCAGGTCCTTGAGCAGGTCCATGACCTGCGCCTGCACGGTGACGTCGAGGGCGGTGGTCGGCTCGTCGGCGATGAGGATGCGCGGGTCCAGCGCGATCGCCATGGCGATCATGACGCGCTGGCGCATGCCCCCGGAGAACTGGTGCGGGTAGTCGTCGACGCGGCGGGCCGCGGCGGGGATCCGCACGCGGTCCATCAGCTCGACGGCGCGCTTGCGCGCCTCCTTGCGCGACATCCCCCGGTGCGCCCGAAACATCTCGCCGATCTGGAACCCGACGCTGTAGACGGGGTTCAGCGACGACAGCGCGTCCTGGAAGATCATCGAGATGCCGGGGCCGCGGACCCTGCGCTGGTCCTCGGCCGACATCTCCAGCACGTTGCGGCCCTCGAACCAGATGCCGCCGCCGCTGATGACCGCGGGCGGGGTCTCGAGGATCCCCATGATCGCCTGGGCGGACACCGACTTGCCCGACCCGGACTCGCCGAGGATCGCCAGGGTCTCCCCCGCCGCCAGGCTGTAGCTCACGCCGTTGACGGCGTGCACGGTGCCCGAGCGCGTGCGGAACTCCACGCGCAGGTCGTCGACGTCGAGCAGCGGGGTGCCGGCGGGGGCGGCGTCGGAGCCGGGCTTGGACAGGTCGAGGTTGGTCATGCGCGCTGCCTCGGGTCGAGGGCGTCGCGCAGGGCGTCGCCCATCATCACGAACGCCATCACGGTCACGGTCAGGACGATGCTCGGGAAGAGCACCAGGTGGGGCGCGGTGCGCAGCAGCGACTGGCCGTTCTCGATCTGCAGGCCCCACGAGATCGCCGGCCGCTGCAGCCCCACACCGAGGAAGGTGAGGGTCGCCTCGGCGGCGATGAGCACGCCGATGGTGATCGTCGTGTACACGAGCACCGGCGCGACCGCGTTGGGGAGGATGTGCCGCACCAGGATGCGGCTGTTGGAGGCACCCATCGCCCGGGCGGCCGCCACGTAGTCCGAGCTCTTCACCGCGATGACCTGGGAGCGCACCAGCCGCATCGCCGTCATCCACCCGAAGGCGGCCAGGGCGATCGCCACGGCGACGACGCCGCGGCCGAGGATCCCGCTGCGCAGGACCACGATCGCGCCGAGGATGAAGGGGATGGCGTAGAAGATGTCGGTCAGCCGGCTCAGCAGGCTGTCGACCCAGCCGCCGTAGAACCCGGAGAGGGCGCCGACGACGACCCCGAGCACCAGGACGACGACGATGGCGAGCAGGCCGATGATCAGCGAGTTGCGCGCGCCGTAGACGACGTTGGCCAGGTAGTCGCAGCCCTGCTGGTCGAAGCCGAACCAGTGCTCGGCCGAGGGCTTCTGGTTGCTGTTGCTCAGGCTGCAGTCGCGGGGGTCGGCGCCCCGCGCGAACAGCTGCGGGACGATCGCCATCAGCAGGAAGACCACGCCGAACACGGCGCCGATCCAGAAGAGCGGGTTGCGCTTGAGCTCGCCCCAGGCGTCGCTCCAGAGGCTGTTCTGCCGCTCGTTGGTGACGTCGATCGAGGGACTGGCCAGCCCCGTCGTCGTCCCGGCCTCGACCTCGTCCTTGCGCAGGTCCACCTGCTGCTGGTCAGTCATAGCGGATCCTCGGGTCGAGGACGGCGTAGAGCACGTCGACGACCAGGTTGAAGAAGATGAAGAAGAACACCATCAGGGTGACGATGCCGACGACGACCGCGCCCTCCTGGGCCTGGACGCTGTCGAAGACCGCGCGGCCGATGCCGGGGAGGTTGAACACCGTCTCGGTGACGATGGCGCCGCCCATCAGGGTGCCGATGTCGGCGCCGATGAAGGTGACGACCGGGATCAGGCTGTTGCGCAGCGTGTGCCGGGTGATGACCGTCCGGTTGGGCAGGCCCTTGGCCCGCGCCGTCCGGACGTAGTCCGCCCGCAGGTTCTCCGCCACGCTCGTGCGCGTCAGCCGGGCGACGTAGGCCAGCGAGCCGGACGCCAGCACCAGGCCCGGGAGCAGGTAGCTGTACCAGCCCTCCGTGATCCCGGCGATGGGGAACCACCCGGCCTTGACCCCGAGCACGTACTGGGCGACGAAGGCCAGCACCAGGATCGGGATCGCCACGATGATCGTGCTCGAGACGAGCACGACGTTGTCCAGGAAGCCGTTGCGCCGGATGCCGGCCAGCAGTCCGGCGAGGATGCCGATGACCGCCTCGATGGCGATCGCCACGATCGTCAGCCGGATCGTCACCGGCAGGCGCTGCTCGATCGTGTCGAGGACCTCCCGGCCGCGGAAGTCCGTGCCGAAGTCGCCCTGGACCAGGTCACCGAGGTACTTCACGTACTGGACCGGCAGCGGGTCGTCGAGGTTGAACTCCTCGCGGAGCTCCGCGACGACGGCCGGGGCGAGCGGTCGGTCGCCGCCGAGCGCGCGGATGGGGTCACCCGGGAGGGCGTACACCAGCGCGAAGATCAGGAAGGAGGCGCCGATCAGGACGGGGATCGTCAGCAGGAGTCGGCGCGCTATGTAGCGGCCCATGTCCCCCCTCGGGTGAGCGCGCCGGTGACGATCGCCGGCGCGGGTTCATCGTGCTCCTGTCCGGGCACACGCGCCGCCGGGGGCGGCTGTCCCGTGGTGGGACGGCCACCCCCGGCGGGCGGTGGTGCGGACGGGTGGGTCAGCTGTTGACGGTCACCGCGGCGACGTCGATGTCACCGAACACGTCGATGACGACGTCGCTGACGTTCTCCGAGCGGAGCGCCTGCTCCAGGTCGAAGAACATCGGCATGATCGGCATGTCCTCCAGCAGGATGTCGTCGGCCTGCTGGTAGGCCGCGATCGCCTGCTCGTTGTCCGAGGCCCCGTTGCCCTGCTGGACGAGGGAGTCGAACTCCGGGTTGGAGTAGAACGACGCGTTCGAGCCGGCCGGCGGGAGCGCCGCGGTCGAGTACAGCGGCTCGAGGTAGTTCTGCGGGCTCGGGTAGTCCATGCTCCAGCCGAGCCGGAACGGACCGGTCATGCCCTGCTCGTCCTGGAGCGGCAGGTACTCCGAGAAGTCGAGGTCACCGCGGAGGGTGTACTCGATGCCGAGGTTCTCGCGCAGCTGGTTGCCGACGGCCTCGACCCACGCGTCGTGGCCGGCGCCGGCGTTGAACCACAGGTCGATCGGCTGGCTGCGGTCGAAGCCGGCCTCGTCGAGCAGCTGGTTGGCCCGGTCGACGTCGAGGGTGCAGTACTCGCAGGCACCCTCGCGGTACCCGTCGACGACCGGCGCGATGGCGTCGTCGGCGGCCGTGCGGCTGCCGCTGAAGATCGCGTCGGAGATCGCCTGGCGGTCGACGGCCATGGACAGCGCCTGACGGACCCGCTTGTCGGAGTAGCGCGGGTCGTAGGTCGGGAACGCCATGTAGGTGAAGCCCGACGACGGCGCCTCGATGAAGCGGTCGCCGAAGGTGTCCTCGGCCCCGGCGAGTGCGTCCGGCGGCATGTCCGGGAGCACGTCGAGGTTGCCCGCCTCGACGTCGTTGAGGCCGGTGTTCAGGTCGGCGTAGACGCGGAACTCGACCTCCTCGGCCTTCGCGGGCTCGTCACCGGCGTAGTCCTCGTACCGGGTGACGGTGAAGCCCTGGCCGGGGACGAAGTCCTCGCTGGCCTGGAACGGGCCGTTGCCGACCGGCCGGGTGCCGAAGGCCTCCGGGTCCTCGAAGAAGGACTCCGGCAGCGGGTAGAAGGCGTTGTAGCCGACGGTCACCGGGAACTGGGCGAACGGGCTGGCCAGCGTCACGGTGAAGGTCTGGTCGTCGACGACCTGCAGGCCGCTCATCTCGGTGGCGGCGGGCTCACCCGTGGGGTTGCCGGCGTCGTCGGTCGGGGCCTGGAGCTCGTCGTAGCCCTGGATGTTCGAGAAGAAGTACGAGGCGCCCTGGGCGTTGGGGCTGTAGGCGCCCCAGTTCCACGCGTCGACGAACGACTGCGCGTTCACCGGGGTGCCGTCGTGGAAGGTCCAGCCGTCCTTGAGCGTCACGGTCCAGGTGGTGTTGTCCTCGGACTCGATCGACTCGGCGACGCCGGTGTACTCGACCGCACCGTCCGCGGCGTACTGCACCAGACCGGTCCACAGGGACGAGAGGACCTGGTGCCCCTCGGACTCGGTCGTGTTGCTCGGGATCAGCGGGTTCTCGGGCTCGCCGATGTAGATGCTGAAGGTGCCGCCCTCACCACCGCCGCTGCCGCTGCCCGACTCGCTGTCGTCGCCGCCGCCACAGGCGGTCAGCAGCAGCGCGGCCGACAGACCGGTCGCGACGAGCGCCGACCGGCGCTTGCTCAACTTCACGTGCGATGCCTCCCTCGTCCCGCACCTGCGGGGGGAACGGACTGGTCGATGCTCACCCGGACGCGCTGGCCGGGCGTCGGCGCCCATCAGGTGAACACCCGGGATCGGTCCCGGAACGCCGCGAGCGACCCTAGGCAGCCCCGGGGAGGACCGTCCACGACCGTCACCGATTTGTGACCCTGGCTCACGACCTTGCGGGGCGCGATGCAAACGGCACGGTACGCGGCCCCCGTCACGACACGTGTTGCGGCCCCCGCCCGCTCATCCCGGAGGACTTCCGCCGCCCGGGTGAGCGGGGTGTCGGAACCCCAGCGGGGGGTAACCCGGGGTCCCCGAGGAGAGGAGCTCACGGTGAGCGGGATCGACAAGGTGAAGAACAAGGCTCAGGAGCTCTCCGGCGAGGGCAAGGAGCGCGTCGGCGAGGCGACCGGCGACCGCGACCTGCAGGCCGAGGGCGCCAACGACAAGGCGGCCGGCAACCTCAAGCAGGCCGGCGAGAAGGTCAAGGACATGTTCAAGTAACGGCAGACCACCTCGCCACGGGCGCCGTCCCCGCGGGGACGGCGCCCGTGGCGTGTCAGGCGCCCCCGAGGAGGTCGCGGACGGCGGGCAGCAGCGGGCGGTCGGCGGCGATCCAGTCGAGTCCCTCGAGGTCGTCCGCGCGCACCCAGCGCAGGTCGCGGTGCTCGCGGGCGACCGGCTCCCCGGCGACCAGCCGCGCCTGCCAGACCCGCAGGGTGGAGGCGCCCGGCGCGCCCCCGGCGACGACGCCCTCGAGCGGCACCTCGCCCAGGAAGGCCTGCGGCGCGACGGTGACCTCGAGCTCCTCGGCGCACTCCCGGACCAGGGCCGCGGCCTGGTCCTCCCCCGGCTCGACCTTGCCGCCCGGGAACTCCCACAGCCCGGCCAGCGGGCCGGCGTCCCGCTGGGCGACGAGCACCTCGCCCCCCCGGACGATCGCCGCGCCCACCACCTGGACGACGTCGAGGGCGCGCAGCGCCGCCGCCGCGGCGTAGCCGTCCAGGTGCCGCCGCATCGCCCGCCGCACCCGGCGCCGCAGCACCGCCCGGTCGACCAGGCGGCCGAGCACGCCGGGCAGGCCGGTGTCCCAGACGACCCGTTCCTCGACGACGGTGCCGTGCCCGGTGGCGGTGAACGTCCGCGCGTGGGTCAGCCGGCGCCACCCCCGGCGGGGGCCGGCGGCGTAGACGTCGGACACCGGGCGGAGGGACTCGACCTCCTCCAGCGGGAACGGCCAGGGGCGGCCGAGGGCGCGGGCGACGTCGAAGGCGACGGTCAACGGCGCCGCCACGATGGTGGTGAAACGGAGCCGGTCCACCTCCCCACCCTCGCAGAGCGGGCAGGATGGGCCCCGTGCGCATCACGGCCCGGGTCGACTACGCCGTCCGCGCGGCCGTCGAGCTGGCCGCGGTGGCGCCGGACGCGCTGACCTGCGACCGCATCGCGCGGGCCCAGGACGTCCCCGCCCGCTTCCTGCAGGGCATCCTCGGCGACCTGCAGCACGCCCGGCTGGTCACCAGCCAGCGCGGCCGCGAGGGCGGCTACCGCCTGGCGCTGCCGCCGTCGGAGATCTCGATCGCGCGGGTCATGCGCGTGGAGCAGGGCTTCCTCGCCGAGGTCCACGGCCAGCGGCCCGAGGACGTCAGCTACCCCGGCGTCGCGGCGGAGCTGGCCGGCGTCTGGGTGGCCGCGCGGGAGGCCTACCGGCGGGTGCTCGAGGAGGTCACCCTCGCCGACGTCGTCGCCGGGAAGCTGCCCGGCCACGTCGCCGAGCTGGTGGCCCTCGACAGCGCCTGGCGCTCCTTCGGCGACGACCCCGCCTGAGCGGCCGCGCGTGGCTGGGCGAGACTCGGCCGGTGAGCAGCGCGCAGCACGGTGGGGTCACCGTCTTCCTCACCGGCCTGTCCGGCGCGGGCAAGTCGACGATCGCCGACGCCCTCGTCGCCGGGCTCGAGGCCGAGGGCCGGCCGGTGACGGTCCTCGACGGCGACGTCGTGCGGACTCACCTGTCCAGCGAGCTGTCCTTCTCCCGCGAGCACCGCGACCTCAACATCCGCCGCATCGGCTTCGTCGCCGGCGAGGTGGTCCGCCACGGCGGCACCGTCGTCGTCGCCGCGATCGCGCCGTACGAGCAGGCGCGCGAGGAGGCGCGGGCGCTGGTCGAGCGGCACGGCCGGTTCGTGCTCGTGCACCTGGCCACGCCGCTGGAGGTCTGCGAGGCCCGCGACGTCAAGGGCCTCTACGCGCGGGCCCGGGCCGGGGAGATCCCGGGGTTCACCGGCATCGACGACCCCTACGAGCCGCCGGCGCGCGCCGAGCTGGTGATCGACACGTCGGTCACCCCGCTGGAGGAGTCCGTGGCGCGCATCCGCGCGGCCCTCGACGGGACGGGCGACGGCGGGACACCCGCCCCCTGACCGGACGGGTCCCCCGCGCGGGTGTGCGACCATGGCAGGCGTGACGGATCGCGGCAGCCTGCTCGTCGCGCGTCTGCACGTCGACCTCGCCCGGGTCAGCAGCGCCGCCTGTCGCGCCGCGCGCTGACCACCAGTCCTCCCCGCGGCGCGAGTCGCGTCCCCGATCTGGCAGCGCGCTCCGCGCGGGTGCGAACCGGCGCGGACGGCGCAGGAAGTAGTACACCGTGTCCGCACCACCCCGTTCCGGCCGGCCGGTCCGCGGCCAGGGCCAGTGGGCGCTCGGCTACCGGGAACCGCTGAACCCGAACGAGCGCATGAAGAAGGACTCCGACGGCCTCGAGGTCCGGCAGCGGATCCTCGACATCTACGCGAGGACCGGCTTCGACGGCATCGACCCCGGTGACCTGCGCGGCCGGATGCGCTGGATGGGCCTCTACACCCAGCGGGCCCCCGGCATCCCCGGCGGCAAGACCGCGGTCCTGGAGCCCGAGGAGCTCGAGGACTCCTACTTCATGATGCGGGTGCGCACCGACGGCGGGGCGCTGACCAGCGAGCAGCTGCGCACCCTCGGCGCCATCAGCACCGAGTTCGGCCGCGACGTCGCCGACGTCACCGACCGGCAGAACATCCAGTACCACTGGATCCGCATCGAGGACGTCCCCGAGATCTGGGAGCGGCTCGAGGCGGTCGGCATGACCACGACCGAGGCCTGCGGCGACACCCCGCGCGGGATGCTCAACTGCCCGCTGGCCGGCGTCCTCCAGGACGAGGTCATCGACGCCACCGACGTCATGGCGCAGACGGTGGCCCGGTACGTGGGCGACCCCGAGTTCAGCAACCTGCCGCGCAAGTGGAAGACGTCGATGTCGGGCTGCGTCGACCACTGCACGGAGCCCGAGATCGACGACGTCTCCTTCGTCGGCGTCGTCGGCCCCGACGGCCGGCCCGGCTTCGACCTGTGGGTGGGCGGCGGCCTGTCGACCAACCCGATGTTCGCCCAGCGGATCGGCGTCTTCGTCCGCCCCGAGGAGGTCACCGAGGTCTGGGCGGCCTGCACGGCGGTCTTCCGCGACTACGGCTACCGCCGGCAGCGCAACCGGGCCCGCATCAAGTTCCTCATGGCCGACTGGGGTCCGGAGCGCTTCCGGCAGGTGCTGCAGGACGAGTACCTGCACCGTGCGCTGCCCGACGGCCCCGCTGCTGCGGCGCCCGCGCACGCCTCGCGCGACCACGTCGGCGTGGCCCGGCAGAAGGACGGCCGCAACGCCGTCGGTTTCGCGCTGCGCACCGGCCGGATCACCGGGACGGTGCTCACCCGGATCGCCGACCTCGCCGACCGGTACGGCGCCGGGCGCATCCGGACGACGACGCAGCAGAAGATGGTCGTCCTCGACGTCCCCGACGAGCACGTCGAGGACCTGGTCGCCGCGCTGGCCGAGCACGACCTGCTGGTGCGCCCGAGCGCGTTCCGCCGCGGCACCATGGCCTGCACCGGCCTGGAGTTCTGCAAGCTCGCGATCGTCGAGACCAAGCAGCACGCGCAGGACCTCTACGCCGAGCTGGAGAAGCGGCTGCCCGGCTTCGACGTGCCGATCGGCATCAACGTCAACGGCTGCCCGAACAGCTGCGCCCGGTTCCAGACCGCCGACATCGGCCTCAAGGGGTCGATGGTGCGCGACGACTCCGGCGAGATGGTGGAGGGCTTCCAGGTCCACCTCGGCGGGCACCTCGGCGTCGAGGCGTCCTTCGGCCGGAAGTTCCGCGGCCACAAGGTGACCAAGGCCGAGACGGCCGACTACTGCGAGCGGGTGCTGCGCGGCTACCTCGAGCGGCGCGAGCCGGGCGAGGGGTTCGCCGCCTACGTCGCGCGGGCCGAGGAGGCCTGGCTGCTGTGAGCGAGGAGGTGGAGGACACGGGGAGCCGCCCGGGAAGGCAGCGGCAGCTCCCCGTGTTCCACTGCCCGTACTGCGGTGACGAGGAGCTGACCCCCACCGGGGACTCCGGCGGCGAGTGGCACTGTGCCGCGTGCCTGCGCACGTTCACCGTCCGCCTGACCGGGACAGGGGTGCAGCGACCGTGACCACCGCCGTGCGGGCCACACCGGAGCTGGCCGCCGAGGCCGACGCCCGCTTCGAGGGGATCGCCGACCGGGTCGAGCAGGCCCTCGCCGTCCTCCGCTGGGCCGGCGAGACCTTCGGCGACGGGTTCGCCATCACCTCGTCGATGGCCGACGGGCTGCTCGCCCACCTCGCCTCCCGGGCCGTGCCGGGCGTGCACGTCGTCTTCCTCGACACCGGCTACCACTTCGCCGAGACGATCGGCACCCGCGACTGGATCAGCGGCGTCCTGCCGATCACGCTGGTCAACGTGACGCCGCCGCTGACGGTGGCGGAGCAGGACGCCGAGCACGGCCCGGCGCTGCACGACCGCGACCCCGACCTGTGCTGCTCACTGCGCAAGGTGCAGCCGCTGGCCGCCGCGCTGGCCGGCTACGCGGCGTGGGGCTCGGGGGTGCGCCGCGACGAGGCGCCCACCCGCGCGGGCACCCGGGTCGTCGACTGGGACGCCAAGCGGGGCATGGTGAAGGTCAACCCGCTGGCGGCCTGGACGCAGGACGACGTCGACGCCTACCTCGTCGAGCACCAGGTACCGGTCAACCCGCTGCAGGAGCTCGGGTACGCCTCCATCGGGTGCGCGCCGTGCACCCGGCCGGTCGCCCCGGGCGAGGACCCGCGCGCCGGTCGCTGGGCCGGCCGCGGCAAGACCGAGTGCGGCCTGCACCTCTGAAGGACCTCGCCCCACCCCACGACGCGCGCCGCGGGACCCGGGGACGAGGCCGTTCCAGCACGGCAGGATGGGCACGTGCCCCGGCCGCCGAAGCTGTCCCCCGACGACGTCGCCGCCGCGCTGCGCGACCTGCCGGCGTGGTCCGGCGGGCCCGACGGCATCCGGCGCAGCCTGGAGCTGCCCGGTTTCCCGGACGCCGTCGCCGCGCTCGTGCGCATCGCGTTCGTGGCCGAGCAGCTGGACCACCACCCCGACGTCGACCTGCGCTGGCGCACCCTGCACCTGACGCTGGTGAGCCACTCCGCCGGCGGGGTCAGCGAGCTGGACCTGGAGCTCGCCCGCCGCATCGACGGCCTCTTCCCCGGCTGAGACGACCGGAGCCCAAGGACTCTCCCGGCCCGCCCCTCCGCGCTCCTAGCGTGCGGCAACGAGCGGGAGGAGGCCGCCATGGCCGACGTCGTCGTGCTCGGTGGCGGGGTGTGCGGGCTCGCCTCGGCACTGCTGCTGGCCCGTGACGGGCACGAGGTGACCGTCCTGGAGCACGACCCCGACCCGGTGCCGGGCACGCCCGAGGAGGCGTGGGCGCAGTGGCACCGCGGCGGGGTCGCGCAGTTCCGCCAGCCGCACTACCTGCAGCCGCGGGCGCGGCTGGTCCTCGACGCCGAGCTGCCGGACGTCAGCGCCGCCCTCGCCGCCGCCTCCGCCGTCCGCTTCGACACCCTGACCACGGCCCCGCCCACGGTGCCGCCGCTGGACCGGCGACCGGACGACGACCGCCACGTCACGCTGACCGCCCGCCGCTGCGTGCTCGAACAGGTCCTCGGCCGCACCGCCGACGAGCAGCCGGGCCTGCGGGTCCGGCGCGGCGTGACCGTCACCGGCCTGCTCACCCGGCCGCTGGACGGGCGCCCGCACGTCACCGGTGTCGCCACGACCGACGGGGACGTGGCCGCCGACCTCGTCGTCGACGCCACGGGCCGGCGCTCGCCGCTGCCGCGGTGGCTGCTCGAGGCCGGCAGCCCCCCGGTGCAGGAGGAGTCGGTGGACAGCGGGTTCACCTACTACACCCGCTACTTCCGCTCCGGCGACGGCCGCCTGCCCGAACCCCGCGACCGGCTCAACGTCGCCCTCGGCTCCTTCTCGGTGCTCACCCTGCCCGCCGACTCCGGCACCTGGTCGGTGACCCTCTACACCGCCTCCTCCGACCGGCCGCTCAAGGAGCTGCGGCACGAGTCGGCGTGGACGGCGGTCGTGGCGGCCTGCCCCCGGCAGGCGCACTGGCTCGACGGCGAGCCGCTGACCGGCGTCCTGCCGATGTCGGGGATCCTCGACCGGCACCGCCGGCTGTCCGACGGCGAGCGCCCGGTGGCCACCGGCATCGCGCCCCTGGCCGACGCGTGGGCCTGCACGAACCCCTCGATCGGCCGGGGCATCGCGCTGGGCCTGGTGCACGCGGTCGCGCTGCGCGAGGTGGTCCGGCAGCACCTCGGCGACCCGGAGGGGTTCGCGGCGGCGTGGGACGCCGACACCGAGGCCCGGCTGACCCCCTGGTACCGGGCCACGGTCGCCGTCGACCGGGCCCGGCTCGCGGACATGGACGCCGCGCGGGAGGGCCGCCCGCCGCCCTCGCCGCCCCCGCCCCCCGCGCCGGCCGCGCTCGGCCCGGCGCTGGCCCGGGCCATGGCGTTCGACGCGGAGGTCTACCGCGCGTTCATGGAGGTGGTGGACTGCCTGACCCTGCCCGCGGAGCTGTTCACCCGCCCCGGGTTCGCTGACCGGGTCCTGCAGGTGGCCGGCGCGCACGAGCACCCACCGCCGGCCGGCCCGACGCGCGAGCGGCTCCTGGAGCTGGTCGGGGCGACCTGACCGCGGGGCGCGCTCCGGTGGTCACTCCGTGACGGGGAGCACCAGCAGCCGCAGCAGCCGGTCGGCCTCGGCGTCGGGGTCCTCGGTCAGCCCGGTGTGCACCGGCCCGGGCTGCACGACGGTGCTGCGCGGCGCGGTCAGCCAGCGGAACCGCGAGCCCAGCGCCTCCCGTCCGGCCGCCCCGGCGGCGGGGTCGGCGGCGCACACGTCGGCCGCGGCCTGCAGCGCCTGCGCGATCGCCCCCGGGTCGGCCGTGGGGTCCAGCACGCGCAGCCGGTCGGCGTCGAGGTGCACCCGGCTGCCGAGGTAGTCGCGCTGCCGGCAGTAGACGAGGACGCCGGCGTTGATCGCCTCGCCGCGCTCGACCCGCGGCACCACCCGCAGGACGGCGTACTCGAAGGTCTCCCGGCTCACCGCTGGGTGATCCCCTCGGGCGGGGGCGGGCCGAGCCAGGCCGGCCGGTTCTCCCCGCGGGGCGCCCGCCGCCGCGACCCGCCCGCGGCCGCCGCGGCCACCAGCCCGGGCAACCAGGCGTCCCGGGCGGCCAGCCGGGCGAGCAGCTGGGCGACGTAGCGCTCCCGGACGTCGTCGGGGTCCTCGTCGGGTGTGGGTCCCTCGAGCCAGTCGTCGGGCACCTGGCGCAGGACCTCCTCCAGCAGCGGCCGGGTCACCCGGCCGGCCAGCGCGGCGTCGGCCGCGCGGACGTCGGGGGAGCACTCCACGAGCGCGTGCTGCGAGGCGTCGTAGGGCCGGGCGACGGCGGCCCCCGCGCCGGACCAGGAGTGGTGGAAGGTCAGCGCGGCGCCGTGGTCGATCAGCTGCAGCCGGCCGTGCCAGAACAGCATGTTGGGGTTGCGCCAGGACCGGTCGACGTTGCCGACGAGCGCGTCGAACCACAGCACCCGCCCGGCCGGCTCCGGCCCGACCGAGTGCGCGCCGGCCTCGAAGTCCAGCGCCCCGGGCAGGTAGTCCAGCCCCAGGTTGCGCCCGGCCGAGCGCTGCAGCAGCTCCTGCACCTCGGGGTCGGGCTCCCCCACGGCCAGCTCCGGTGCGATGTCGACGGTGACCAGCGCCGGCACCGGCAGCGCCAGCGCGCGGGCCAGCTCCCCGCACACCACCTCGGCCACCAGCACCCGCACGCCCTGGCCGGCGGCGCGCCACTTCACCACGTAGGTGCCCAGGTCGTCGGCCTCCATGAGACCGGGCAGCGAGCCACCCTCGCGCAGCGGGGTGACGTAGCGGGTGGCGGTGACGGCGGGCAGCACAGTGCCGGTCAACCTACGCCGGGCCACACTGGGCGCATGGGCCTGTTCCGGGCCGTGTCGCCCGAGGGCCTGCGCGACGCGCCGCTCACCTACGCCGAGGTCGGCGCCACCCGGGAGCCCGAGCTGCCGGCCGGCTACCTGCACGGCGCGTGGACCGAGGTGGTCGGCTCGGGGCGGGTGACGTTCGAGCGGGTGGCCGCGGCGGTGTTCGACTGGACGCCGCAGCGCAGCGTGGGCCTGCGGGTGCGCGCGAGCGGGTCGCCGGGCGAGGTCGGCACCGTCGTCGTCCTGACCGCGGGGCTGCCGCGGCTCGGCTACGACATCCCCTGCCGGGTGGTGTGGGCGTCGACCACCGGCGACGAGCGCGGCTACGCCTACGGCACCCTGCCCGGGCACCCGGAGAGCGGGGAGGAGTGCTTCACCGTGCGGCTTGCCGAGGGCGGTGACGTCGTCGTCTCGATCCGGGTGTTCTCCCGGCTGGCCACGCCCGCCGCCCGCGCCGTCCCCCCGGTCAGCCGGTTCGTGCAGGCCCTGGCGACCCGCCGCTACCTGTCCGCACTGCGCCGGGCCGCCGCCGCGCCTTGACCAGCAGAGGGGTCGTCGTGAGGCTGTAGCACCCACACCGCAGGTGCCGCTGCCGGAGCGAGCACTGCGGGTGCGGAGGAGCCGTGGCCACGGGGGACGTCGTCGGGCAGGGCGCGCTGCCCGATGCCGCGTTGAGCGGAGCACGGCCACGCCGCTGGTGGAGCGGCACGCCGCGGGGGCGGCCCCTCTGGGCCTGGGCCGTCGCCGCCACCACGCTCGTGCTGCTGGGGTGGCCACCCGGGCGACGGCCCTCCTGGGACGTGGTGACCGTCAGCCACGTCCTGTCGGTGCTCGTGTGCCTGGTGGCCGGGTGGCGGCTGCTCACGCATCCCGTCCAGCGGCCGAACGGTGCCCTGATGCTGGCCCTGGCACTGACCAGCTGTGCCGAGGGCTCGCTGCAGGACGTCGCCACGGGCCCGTGGGAGGTGCTGTCGTACCTCCTCGAGCCACTCGTCGCGCTGCCCTTCGCGGTGCTGATGCTGCGGTGGCCACGGCAACGGCTGCAGACCCGGGCGGAGCGCTGGGCCCTCCTGTACGCGGCCGCGACCCTCCCCCTCCTCCGGGTGCTGAACATCGTCACGTGGGACCCCCGGTGGATCGGGTACACCGGGCCGGGCTGGTGGCCGACGCTCGTGCACGACCAGGCGCTCGCGGACTCCGTGTTCCGCATCGAGATGGTCAACTGGCTCGTCCTGACCACGTTGTTCCTGGTCCTCCTGGCCCTGCGCGTCCGCCGGGCGGCGACGGTGGAGCGCCGGGCCCTGGTCCCCGTCGTCGTCGCCGGCCTCGCCTTCAGCGGGCACGTTGCCACGACCGCACTCGTCTGGATCGTCGACCTCGACCACGCGACCCCGGCCGTCCTCGTCTCGGCCAACCTGGCGTTCATGGCCATCCCGCTCGGCGTCCTCCTCTCCCTGGGAGTGCAGCGGGTCCAGCGGGCCCTGGCGGTCGAGGCGCTCCTCCAGCCTCGCCGGCTGCCCGACCCCGAGTCCGTCAGGACGGCACTGGCGCGCGCCCTCGGCGACCGGGACCTCGTCCTGACCCTCTGGTCCCCCGAGCGGCAGGCCTTCCTCACTCCGGACGGTCGGGAAGTCGCTGGTGCGGCCCCCTCCCGGCACCGGGTGGACCTGGCCACCGCCGACGGCGCCCCGCTGGCGAGCCTGGGTATCGATCCCCGGCTCACCGACGAGACCGACCTGGTGGAGACGGTGACCCGTGCGGCCGGGCTGGCGCTCGACAACGCGCGCCTGCAGGCCGAGCTGCGGGCGCGGCAGCGGGAGGTCGACGAGTCCACGACCCGCCTGCTGCAGGCGGGGGACGTGGAACGCTCGCTGTCCCGCCTCGTGCCCGGTGGCCTGGCCGAGCGGCTGCGCACCGACCCCTCGGCGCTCACCCGTACCGACCGACTGACCGTGACCGTGCTGATGTCGGACGTGCGGGGTTACAGCACGCTGGCGGAGCGCGCCGAGCCCGCCGAGCTGGCCGAGCAGCTCAACGACCACCGCCGGGAGATGAACCGGGTCGTCCTGGCCGAGGGCGGCACGGTCGTGCAGTACGTGGGGGACGCCGTCCTCGCCGTCTTCGGCGCACCGGACCCGCAGCCCGACCACGCCGTTCGAGGGCTCCGCGCCGCCCTGGGGATGCACGCGGCGCAGGAGCGGCTCGACCGGAGCTGGGCGGCCCGGGACCGCCGGCCGTTCGGACTGGGGATCGGGATCTGCACCGGCGAGGTCGCGGCCGCCTTCCTCGGCAGCGAGGAGCGGCTGGAGTACACGGTGGTCGGTGACACGGTCAACCTGGCCGCCCGCCTCTGCGACCTGGCCCGGCCGGCGGGCAGCACCGTCGCCTCGGCCACCACGGTGGCCGGTGCGGTGGGCCCGTGGTCGGCGACGGCCCTCCCACCGCTGCGCGTGAAGGGACGGGTGGCGACCGTGTCGGCCTACCGCGTCGACGACGCCGCGCGCACTCCGACGCGGTCCCCGCAGTCCGCCTGACCGCCGGGCGGCTCAGCCGGCGTCGTCGACCACGGCGTCGTCGGCCACGGCGTTGTCGGCCACGGCGTTGTCGGCCACGGTGTTGTCGGCCACGGCGTTGTCGGCCAGTGCCTGCAGCACCGTCTTGACCTGGAACGGGGTGAGCCCCGGGTGCTCGCCGAGGATCCGGGCGGCGTGCCCGGCGACGACCGGGGCGGCGAAGCTGTTGCCGGTCGCGGTGATCGAGCCGCCGTCGAGCCAGGCGACGTCGACGTCCACCCCGGCCGCGCCGAACTCCACGGGCGGCTCCGGGTTGAACGAGAAGCCGGGGCCGGGCTGGGGTCGGGCGGCCACCGAGCACACCGACGAGTACAGCGACGGGTAGCTCTCCGCCGGGCTGTTGTTGACCGCCGACACGAGCAGGACGCGCCGGAAGTAGGCGAGGTCGGCGAGGTCGTGGAACAGGCCGTGGTGCTCCCGGCGCGAGCTGCTCAGCGACAGGTTCACCACGTGCATCCCGTGCTCGATCGCCCAGCGGAGCCCGGCGGCGAAGACCAGGCCCTTGCCGGTGAGCCGCCGGCCGAGCACCCGGACGCTGTAGATCTCGCACTCGGGCGCCAGCGCCCGGATCACCCCGGCGCAGGCGGTGCCGTGTCCGAAGAGGTCCTCGTGCGGCCCCTCCTCGACCCGGACGCCGTCGGCCGTGTCGGGGTCGTACTCGAGCGCCACACCGCCCGCGACGCCGCCCACGCTCGGGTGGGAGCCGTCGACCCCGCTGTCGACGACGGCGACCCGCACGCCCCGGCCGGTCCCGGCGCCCTCCGCCCACCCGGGCGTGATCGGCACCCCGAGCGGCCGCACCCCGCCCAGCCGGCCGGGGGTGAAGGCCTCAGACCAGGCCGGCAGGTCCACCGCGCCGTCCCAGGTGGTCGAGCAGGGCGGTGAGCAGGTCACCGGCCGCCCGCTGTCCGGCGGGGTCGAGCCGCGTGACCTCGCGCAGCAGGGTCGGCAGGTCCGGCCGGTCCGGCTCCGGCGCGCCTCCTGCCCGGACCGCGTGCCCGGCGTGCGCGGCCAGCGCGGCCAGCAGGTCGAGCCGGTCGGCGGCCTCGGCGCGCGGGTCCAGCACCTCGACCACGCCGAGCGGTTCCCCGCCCGCGGTCACCGGCGCGGCGAGCAGCACGCGCGGGACGTAGCCGGTGGACTCGGCGACGTCGACGGCGAAGCGCGGGTCGGCCCGGACGTCGGAGACGGCGATCGGCTGCCCCGAGGAGACCACCCAGCCGGCGATCCCCCGGCTGACCGGCAGGCGCAGTCCCACCACCTCGGCGGCACCCTCGCCGCTCGCCGCCCGGAACAGCAGGTGCTCCTCGTCGGGCTCCAGGACAGCCAGCGAGCAGGCGGCCGCTCCGAAGGAGCGTCGTCCCAGGTCGGTGAGCGACGCGAGCAGCGCCGGGGGGTCTTGTGCGTCCACGGCACCTCCCTGAAGTGTCCGGCACCCGACCGGCCGGGTGTCGGGCGGACGACAGTCCGTCCGCCGCGTCGTCGGGACTGTGGCTTCCTACCGCACCGACGACCGACGGAGGACCCGATGAGCCATGCAGAGGACGACGTCACCGGCCATGGCCGGGGGAACCCCGACGACGACAGCGACGACGGCGACCGTTCCGGCGCGGGCCGCCCCGACCGGTGAGCGGGCCGGTCCCGCCGGTCGACCTCGACGACGTCGCGGCGGCCCTCACCGCCGCGATGCGCCGGGGCGGGGCCTGGAGCGAGGTCTTCGCCGAGCAGCGGACCAGCGCGACCTCGCGCCTGCAGGATGGCCGGCTCGAGCTCCTCGGCGACCGCGACATGGGCGCCGCGGTGCGGGTCGGCGGCGCCGGTGCACGGGGATCGGCGTCGACCACGGTCCTCGACCGCGGCGCACTGCTGGCCGCGGCCGGAGCCGCGGCCGCCGTCCGGGACGGTAGGCCGGGCGCGGCGGTGCGGCCGCTGCACGGGGAGCCGGCGGCCCCGGCCGACCCCGATCTCGACGTGGCCGGGCACGCCGACCTCCTGGGCCGGTGCGCGCAGGCAGCCCGGGAGGGGGGACCGGGCATCCGCTCGGTGACCGTGACGCTCGTGCAGGTCGTGCAGTCGGTGCTGGTCGCCACCAGCGAGGGGCGGTTGGCGCGCGACACCCGCACCCGGACCCGGCTCACCTGCCGCGTGGTGGCGCGCCGCTCGGGCCGGACGGCCACCGGCTTCGAGGGCCCCGGCTGGGGCGGGCTCGCCCTGACCGGAGGGACGACCCCGGAGGAGGTCGGGGCGACTGCGGGGCAGCGGGCGCTGCGGCTGCTCGGCGCCGTCGCGCCACCGGCCGGCGCCCTGCCGGTGGTGCTCGGCCCGGGCGGCGGGGGGCTGCTGGTGCACGAGGCCTGCGGCCACGGGCTGGAGGCGGACGGGGTGGCACGGGGCACCTCCGTCTACTCCCGCACCGTGGGCCGCCGGCTCGCGGGACCGCACGTGACCGTCGTCGACGACCCGACCGTGCCCGGCGGCTTCGGCTCCTACCGGGTCGACGACGAGGGCACTCCCGCCGCCCGCACCGTGCTGGTCGACGCCGGCGTGCAGGTGGCCGCGATGACCGACCGCAGCACCGCCGAGGAGCTGCGGTGCGCCGGCACCGCCAACGGCCGGCGGGAGTCGGCGGCCGCTCCCCCGCTGTGCCGGATGAGCAACACCTCGCTGCGGCCGGGCCGCGACGACCCGGCCGCCGTCCTCGCCGACCTGGCCCGCGGGGTGTACGTGACCCGGCTGTCCGGCGGTGAGGTCGACGTCGCCAGCGGGGACTTCGCCTTCACGGCGAGCGAGGCGTTCCTGGTCGAGCGCGGTGAGCCGACCGTGCCGCTGACCGGCGTGACCCTGCTCGGCAACGGCCCCGCGGCGCTGGCCGGGATCACCGCCGTCGGCGACGACCTCGCGTACGTCCAGGCACTGTGCGGCAACGACGGCCAGTGGGTGCCGGTGTCCTACGGCAGCCCGACGCTGCGCATCGACGGCCTCACGGTCACCGGGAGCGGGTCGTGAGGGCCCCGGCGGAGGCCGCGGACGCGCTGCTCGGCCGGTGTCGCGGCGACGAGGAGGCCGAGGTGTACGCCCTGCACCGCGTCGTCACCCGCGTGGAGGCCGGCACGGGCGGCGAGCTGCGCCAGGTCAGCCGCGCCGAGACGGTGGGCCTGGGGCTGCGCGTGGTCGCCCTGGGCGCCGCCGGCCCGCGGACCGGATACGCCTCGACCACCGACCTGGGCGACGACGGGCTCACCGCGGCGCTCACCTGGGCACGGGCCGCGGTAGCCCGCGCCGTGCCCGACGAGGCCGACCGGCTCCCGGTCGCGCAGCCGCACCCCGCGCCCGCGGCACCTGGCCTCCCCGACGGCGAGCCCGTCGACTCCGGGGTGGCGACGGCGGTCGAGCTGGCGCGGCTCGGCGGCTCCCTCGACCCGCGGGTGCACACCGTCGACGTCGCGTCGTGGCGGGAGGATCGGGCCGAGGTCACCGTCGTCTCCACCCGGGGGGTGCGGGTCCGGCACGGGCGGCGGTCGGTCGAGGTGGAGCTCGGCGTGGTCGGCGGCGACGCGCACGGCGGCGCGACCGGCTGGGCCGGCCGGCGGGCCGACGACGGCTGCGACGTGTCCGCCCTGGCCGCCGAGGCGGTGGCCGAGGCCACCGCGCTGCTCGGCCCGCGCGCCGCAGTGCCCGAAGGGCTGCCGCTGGTGCTGGCCCCCGAGGTGACCGCGACGCTGCTGACCGCCCTCGGCCGCGCACTGACCGGACCCGCGCTGGACGGCGCCAGCCCGTTCCGCGGCCCTCTCGGGACGTCGCTGGCGTCCCCGGCGGTGACGCTCGACGACGACGGCCTGTCCCCGCTCGCCCCGGCGGCCGGGCCCGTCGACGACGAGGGGGTGCCCCGCCGGGTGACCCGGTTGCTCGACGGCGGCCGGCTGGCCGGGGTGCTGCACACGTCGGCGACCGCGCCCGCGGGCGCCGCGTCGACCGGCAGCGCCCGCCGGGGCAGTCACCGCTCGCTGCCGGTGGTCGCCCCGACGCTGCTCCGGCTGGCGCCCACGGACGCGCCGGTCGCCCGTGACGGGATCGTGGTCCGGCAGCTCGCCGGCGAGGGCTCCGGCATCCGCCCGGTGACCGGCCGGGTCGACGTCGGGCTGGTCGCCCACCTGGTCAGCGACGGCGAACCCGCCGGCCGGCTACCGGTCCTGCCCCTGGCCAGCACGCTGGGTGAGCTGTGGTCGGCCGTCGTCGCCGTCTCGCCGGACGGGCGCGTCGTTCCGGGTTCCCCTGCCCTCGCCCCGACCGTCATGATCCGGGCCGGACTGCTGTGACCTGCGTCACCGCTGCCCAGGATGTCGACACGGGGGCTCAGATGGACGACACCGCACGTGCGCGCGCGCTCCGGCGCTGCGCCCTGTTCTCGGGACTGCCCGACGCGGACCTGCAGCGGCTGGCCGCGTCGTCGACGGCCCGCCGCTACCGGCGGGGCCAGTTCGTCGTGCTCGAGGGCGACCCGGGCGACTCGCTGCTGATCGTGGCCGAGGGCAGCCTCAAGGCGGTGGCCACCTCGCCGCACGGCGAGGAGCTGCTGCTGGCCGTCCTGGAGCCCGGCGAGTCCGTGGGCGAGCTGACGGTCGCCGACGGCGGGCAGCGCTCGGCCACCGTGGCCGCCCTGACCGACGCCACGGTGGTGCGCATCCCCCGCGAGACGGTGCTCGCGGTCGCCGAGCGCTCACCAGCGCTGACCCGGGCGCTGCTGGCCTCCCTCGCGGGCACGGTCCGGCGGCTCACCGGTGACGCGGCCGACCTCGTCTTCCTCGATACGCCGCGGCGGGTGGCGAAGCTCCTGCTCGGCCTCGCGCCGCCGGACGGTGCCCGGCGGGTGCACCTGGGGCTGACCCAGTCCGAGCTCGCCGAGCGGGTGGGATCGTCGCGGCAGACGGTCAACGCGGCGCTGCAGGGCTTCCAGCGACGCGGGTGGATCACCGTCGACGGCCGCGACGTGGCGCTGCACGACGTCCCCGCGCTCCGCCGGTTCGTGGGCTGAGCGCCGTGGCGGGCCGGCGGGGCGCCCACCGCGCGGTGAGCCCGACCCGGTCGGTGCTGCGTCGGCGCGACTTCCGCCTGTACCTGCTCTCGTTCACCACCTCGCGCCTCGGCGACTTCCTCTACCTGGTCGCCCTGGTGGCCTACGTCTTCGAGGAGACGGGCTCGGCGGCGTGGGTGTCGGCGGCGACGCTGAGCCGGTTCATCCCCTACACGCTGCTGTCCCCGATCGCCGGCGTGGTCGCCGACCGCTTCGAGCGGCACCGGGTGATGGCCGTGGGCGACCTCGTCCAGCTCGCCGCCATGACCGGCCTGACCGTCACCGCGGCGATGTCCGGTCCGGCGCCGGCCGTCGTCGCCCTGTCCGCGGTCTCGGCGTCGGCGGCGACGCTCTACCAGGCGTCGGCGAGCGCCCTGGTGACCGCGGTCGCGCCGGAGGACGAGCTGGCGGCGGCCAACTCGCTCACGAGCACGGTCAGCGAGGTCGCCTTCGTGGCGGGCCCCGCGGCGGGCGGGCTGCTGCTGCTCCTCGGGGACCCGGTGGTCGCGTTCGGGATCAACGCGGCCACCTTCGCCGTGTCCGCCGTCCTGCTGCTGGCCATCCGCAGCCGGTCGGTGCGCGCCGCCCGGGAGGAGGGCGCCCCGCGCTCCGGGGCGCTGGCCCAGCTCCGGGAGGGCGCGGGGGCCCTGTTCGGCGACCGGCTGGTGCTGGTCCTGGTGGTGTGCCTGGTCGCCGGGTCGTTCGTGTACGGCATCGAGCTGGTGGTGCTGGTACTGGTCAGCGACGAGCTGCTGGGCACCGGCACGGGCGGGCTGGGCTGGCTGCTCGCCGCGTCCGGTGTGGGCGGCGTGCTCGGGGCGGTGCTCAGTGCCCGGCTCGCCCGTGCCCGGCGGCCCCGTGCCGTGATCGGTGTGCTGGTCGTGCTCACCGGCGCCCCGCTGGCGACCCTGGCGGTGCTGCGCGCCCCGGCGCCTGCCTACCTGGTGCTGGTCGTCGAGGGCATCGCGATCGTCGCCCTCGACGTGCTCGTGGAGACGGCGCTGCAGCGCAGCGTGGCCGGGGACGTCCTGGGCCGGGTGTCGGGCCTGGTGCTGTCGCTGACCGCCGTCGGCACCGCGGCCGGGACCTTCCTGGCACCGGCGCTCGTGGCCGGGCTCGGACTACCGGGGGCGCTCGCCGTCGGGGGGCTGGTGCCGGTGCTGCTCGCGGCGGCCTCGCTGCTGTTCGTCGGTGACCTCGACGCCGCGGCGGAGCGCGGCCGCCGGGCGCTCGCGCCGAGGGTCGCGGTGCTGGAGCGGCTGCGGCTGCTCGACGGCGCCGGCCGGCCCACGCTCGAGCGGCTCGCCGCCGCCGCCGCGGAGGAACGGGTGCCGGCCGGGGCGGTCGTGCTGCGGCAGGGCGACCCGGCCGACGACCTCTTCGTGCTCGTGGAGGGCTCGCTGGTGGTCGACCACGACGACGGCCGCGGGCCGCGCCGGGTCAACGAGATGGACGCGCCGGACTACCTCGGCGAGATCGGCCTGGTGGAGCGCGTGCCGCGCACCGCGACCGTGACGACGGAGACCGACGCGCTGCTGTGGCGGATACCCGGAGCGCTGTTCCTCGACGCGGTCAGTGGCGGCCCGGCGCTGAGTCCGGCTCTCACCGCCGGGATCGGCAGCCGGCTGGCCCGCACCCCGCTGGCGGCCGGTGTCGCGCAGGCGACAGCTCCCGCGTCACCGGACCGACAGACCGCCACCCCTCCCGACCGAACGCTGGCAGCACCAGGCACCACCGACACGAGGAGGACACCATGACCGAGCAGCCGCCCACGCCTGTCCCCGACGACGTCGAGGGCCACATGCCCTTCCGGTACAAGGCCGAGGCGGAGCGCGATGAAACCGACGACACCGAAGGCCACGGCTTCCGGTACAACGGCGCCGACGCCGAGCGCGACGAGACGGACGACACCGAAGGCCACATGCCCTTCCGGATGAAGGCCGACGCCGAGCATGACGAGACCGACGACACCGAAGGCCATGCGTCCAAGGTCAAGTTCGTCGACGCCGAGCGCGACGAGACCGACGACGTCGAAGGCCATGCACCTCGATGGGGCGGCGCCGACGCCGAGCGGGACGAGACCGACGACACCGAGGGCCATGGGAGCAAGTACAAGTTCGCCGAGGTCGAACGCCAGGAGACCGACGACACCGAGGGCCACATGCCCCTCCGGTTCAAGGCCGACGCCGAACGCCAGGAGACAAGCGATGTGGAAGGCCACATGCCGTTCAAGCGCGACGAGGCCAACGACGTCGAGGGGCACATGCCCTTCAGGTACCGAGCCGAGGCCGAGCGCGACGAGACACAGGAAGTCGAGGGCCACGGCCTCCGAAACCCCGGTGACATGGGAACCGACGACACCGAGGGCCACATGCCTTGGAAGCGCGGCGAGACCGACGACGTCGCCGGTCACCTGAGCGGGGCGTTGGGGTCCAAGAAGAAGACCGAGCACGACGCCTGATGTCTCGGCGGGCGGTGGGGCCACAGACCCCACCGCCCCCTGGTCGTACCGCCGGTCAGCCAGTGCCGGCAGGACCGCTGCCGAGCGCGGGCACCGACGGAGCTGCACCTGGCCGCAGGGAGGTCAGGACGCGAGGGTCTCCGGCGGCGCAGGGCTCCACCCGGGCGCGGCCGGCGCCAGCGTGTCCACCGGCGTCAGCGAGTCGCCGCTACCGCTCAGGACGACGAGCAGGAGCACGAGGACCGCCACGGCGACGACCGCAGCCGCGAGGACGGCCGTCCGGTGGACGTCCCGCTCGTGCAGGCGAGAGGCGAGGGAGACGGTCATGGTGGCTCCTGCTGGTCCCCGGTCCGGCCGGGCTGTGCCCACCGTCGCGCCGACCCCTCGTTCCGGCTGTCGCACGGCCGACAGTCGGCCGGTCAGGACGGCGACACGACGTGAACCGGCTCCCGACGCAGCTGTCGTGTCGCGCAGCCGACACCGCCCACGTCAGGCGTCGGACAGTCCCCGGCGTCAGGCCACCGAACAGTGAGCGCACGAAGCAGAACCCATCCGAGGAGGAACCGATGGAACCCCAGCAGCCGATCACCCACCGCACCGACCCGGACGACGTCGAGGGCCACGCCGACCGCAGGCCCCGCTGGAACGCCGACGCAGAACGCGACGAGACCGACGACGTCGGGGGCCACGGCTCCAAGGGCAGGACGGGTTACGTGCAGGAGTCCGACGACGTCGAGGGGCACAGCGTGATCGGTGGTCTGCGGCCGACTCACCCCAAGGCCCGGGACGAGGACGACGACGTCGCCGGCCACCTGAGCGGCGCACTCGGCTCGAAGAAGAAGACCGAGGACGCCGGCTGACGGCGCCTGTGGGCGGGCGGCTGGGGTGCGTGCCCCCGCCGCCCGTCACCGCGCGCCCGGGGTCTCCCGGGCACGCAGCAGCACCCGGTAGAGCGAGAGCCGCCCCGACTCGGCCATGCCGATGAGCGCGTCGAGCTGCCGGCGGACCAGCACGATCACCTCGTCGCTCACGACCTCCCGCAGCGCGGGTATCTGCCGGTTCACGTTGTCCCGCCAGAACCGGTACGTGGGCAGCAGGTCGCCCGAGTGGTCGAGCACCTGCTCGGCGGCGAACCAGCGGTCGGAGCAGCGGACCACCTGCGGCAGCGTGCTGAAGCCGGTCCAGGGCAGGGCGTCGGTGAGCCGCTCGAACTCGTCGGCGCAGGACGGGTCGTGCAGCAGCGCCTCGGGGACGCTGAGCGTCTGGAGGAACAGGCCGCCGCCCGGGCGCAGATGACGGTGCGCCCAGCCGAAGAACCGGTCCAGCCGGAGGTCGAGCAGCCCCACCCGGTTCTCGTGCAGCGTGCCGAGGTGCAGGTCCATCTCGACGGCGGCGAGCGCGTCGAACCGCCGGTCCCCGAGGTGCCGGTCGGCGTCCTCCCAGCTGCTCAGGACGACCTCCAGCCCGCGGGCGGTGCAGGCCTCGTGCTCGGGCCGGCTCACCGTGATGCCGAGCGTCTGGGCGTCGCGGTCACGTGCCGCGGCCAGCAGCTGCCCACGCCCGCAACCGACGTCGAGGAGGCTCGTGCCCGGCCCGACGCCGAGGGTGTCGAGCACCAGCCGGTCGCGTTCGGCCCACGCCTGCCTGGGGTCGGCCGACCCGTCGAAGCGGGCGGTGGAGTAGGTCGCGAACCCCTGGAACACGAGGGCGTCGGCCTCCGGCGGGATGCCGACGTACTCCGCCTGCTCGACCCGCTTGCGGCGCGCGTTCTCCAGCGCGTCGAACTCCGGGTCCAGCGAGTACTCGTAGCCCTCGACCGTGGCCAGGGTCAGGAACAGCCGGCTGTAGCGGTGCCGCAGCTGCAACCCGTGACGGCCGAGCGCGTCGAGCAGGTCCACGAACGTCCGGGAGAAGTGCGGACGCCCGCCGGCCCCGGTCCAGTGGGTGCGCACCAGGACGCCGACGTCCTCGAGGGCGGCCGCCGGCAACGGTGCGCCGTCGGCAGCCCCGGCCACGGTGGTGAGGTGGCGCAGGACGTACGCCGCCGCGAACTCGTCGAAGCCGTCGAGGACCGCGGAGTAGAAGGTCAGCGCGTGCTGCCGCTCCTCCTTGGACAGCTGGTGCACCAGGCCCAGGTCGACCAGGACGATCCGCCCGTCGGGCGTCCAGAAGAAGTTGCCCGGGTGCAGGTCGGCGTGGCAGAGGCCGGAGAGGAAGATCATCCGGTCGAGCAGGTCGTCGAGGCGCTTGGCCATCGCGGCCGGCTCCAACGCGACCCGGTCGACGTCGTAGGGCCCGACCTCCTGCACCAGCTCGGTGACCAGCACCTCGGGACGGCAGAGCGAGCTGTGCACGGCCGGGATGCGGACGGTGTCGTCGTCGGCGAACTCCCGGGCGAACCGGCGGTAGTTGCGGGCCTCGTGGGTGAGGTCGGTCTGGGACAGCAGCAGCTCGCGCAGCTCGGTCACCAGTCCGCGCAGGTTGAGCACGCGCGCCGTGCGGCTGACCCGCTCGGCCGCCGCGGCCAGCGCCAGCAGGAACGCGAAGTCCGCCTGCAGGGCCTCGGTCGCACCCGGGCGCAGCACCTTGACCGCGACCGGCTCGCCTGCCGGCAGCCGCGCCCGGTGCACCTGGGCCACGGTGCCGGCGGCGATCGGTTCCAGGCACAGGCCCGGCAGCACGGCCTCGACGCCGTCCGGGTACGCGCGCCCCAGCACCGCCGCGACCGTGTCCGGCGCCTCGGCCGGCAGCCGGTCGCGCAGGGTGGCCAGCTCGGCGGCCCAGCGCGGCGGCAGCACGTCGCCGCGGGTGCTGAGCACCTGGCCGACCTTGGTCCAGGCGGGACCGAGGTCGACCAGCAGGTCCCGCACCCGGGCGGGGAGCCGGTCCCGGTCCCGGGCGACGGCGTGCAGCAGCGCCGGCAGGTGGGCGACCGCCCGGCGTGGGGCCCGCAGCGCCGGGACGCCCCGCGTGACCGGTCGACGGGCGTCCGGGAGGCGGGGTCGCACGGCGTCAGGCCGCGAACTGGTCGTCGGTGAGCTCCTCGACGAGGGCACGGGCGTGGCCGGCGACGGCCCGGCTGCCCTTGCGCTCCTGCAGGGCGAGGGCGGCCCGCGCGGCCGCGAGCGCCTCCTCCGTGCGCCCGTCCTCCCGCAACAGGAGCGCCAGCTCGTACTGCGCGTCCCCGTGGAACCCGATCAGGTCGGTGCCCGCGACCTCGGCCACGGCCTCCTCGGCCAGCCGTACCGCCTCCGCCGTCCGGCCGGTCCCGGCGAGCACGCGCGCCCGCGCCACGCGCCACTCGACCTGCGGGATGACGTCGACGGGGTCGGCCGTGCGCTCGCTGACCTCGGCGAACCGGGCGGCCTCGTGGTGGAGACCCTGCAGGCTCAGCGCGTGGGCCAGGACCGCGGCGCTGGTGGAGAGGTAGGACCGCTCGCCCATCGCCTCCAGGACGTCGTAGCCGGCGCGGGCGACCGCTTCGGCGGCCAGCACGTCCCCCGCGATCAGCTCGCGCATGGCGAACTCGACCGACGCCTGCGCGGCGGCCAGCCGGAGCCCGAGGTCGTCCAGGACACCCAGGCTCTCGGCGGCGAGCTCGCGGGACCGGGCGAAGTCGCCGCGCAGGCCGTGCAGACCCGACACCGTCCGGAGCAGCGCGGCGCGGGTCCGCCGGTCGTCACCCACCTCGGCGAGCAGCGCGGTGCACCGTTCGATGCCCTCGTCGACCGGCGTCGGGCCGACGAGCGTGAAGAAGCCGAGCTGGCTCAGCGCGAGGCTGACCTGCCGCGTGTCACCGATCTCGCGCGCCACGTCCAGGCCGCGCCGGGTGTGCTGCTCGGCGGAGAGGACGCGTCCCTGCAGCCACTCCACCTCCGAGAGCAGGTGCAGGGCCCGGACCAGCCCGGCACGGTCTCCGGCCACCTCCAGGTCGTGCAGGACCGCCTCGAGCTGCCCTTCCACCTGGGTCAGCCGGGTCTGCTCGAAGAGGATGCGCAGCTCCAGGCGCGCCAGCGTCAGGGCCGGACCGTCGCCGCCGGCCCGGTCGAGCACCTCGCGCGCCTCCTGCAGCCGGCCGGCGTGGGCCAGCACCGGGGCGAGCTCGGCGGCGATCGGCGGGCGATCCTCGGCCGGTGCGACCTCCAGGGCCCGCTCCAGCAGCCCCAGCGCGGCCGGCACGTCGGACAGCCCGAACGCCCGGCGACCGGCAGCGGCGAGGTGGGCGGCGGCCCGGCGGGCGAGGTGGGTGAGCCGCTGGTCGGCCGTCCCCAGCCCCACCCGCTGGCGGTAGGCCTGCTCGAGGTGGTGCCCGAGGATCTCCTCGAACTGGGCGATCTTCCCGGCCGCCGCCTCCTCCAGCCAGTCGGCGAGCCGCTCGTGCAGCTCGGCCCGCTCGCGGCGGGGCATCGCGTCGTAGGCGGCGTCCCGGATGAGCAGGTGGCGGAAGCGGAAGGCGTCGTCGCCGAGGAAGCCGGACCGGTCGGGCCGGATCAGCTCCTTGCGCACCAGGCCCATGAGGCTCGTGGTGACCTCGGGGCGCAGCTCCGAGGGCGACAGCTCCGACACCGCGGTCCGGTAGAAGGTCTTCCCCACCACGCTGGCCCGCTCGATGACCGACCGCTCCTGCTCCGCCAGCCGGTCGAGCCGGGCGGCGAGCAGCGCGGAGATGGTCGGCGGGATCGGCGTGGCGGCGAGGTCCGCGGTCGCCCGCCAGTTGTCGCCGTCCCGGACCAGCACGCCGTCGTCGACGAGCATCCCCACCAGCTCCTCGACGAACAGCGGGTTGCCCTCGGCGGCCGTGGCGATGCGCGCGCGGACGGCCTCGCCGTCGGCGATCCGGCCGAGCAGGTTGCCGACCAGCGTGGCCGACTCCACCTCGCTCAGCGGCTCGAGCAGGATCGAGGTGGCGTTGAGCTTGCCCCCACCCCAGCCGGGCCGGACGTCGAGCAGCTCGGGCCGGGCCAGGCACAGCAGCAGGACCGGCGCCTCGCGGCTCCAGTCGGCGACGTGCTCGACCAGGTCCAGCAGGGTCGGCTCGGCCCAGTGCAGGTCGTCGACGACGACCACCAGCGGGCGGCGCCGGGCGAGCCCCTCGAGCAGCTTCCGCACCGCCCAGGGGACCTCGTCCGTGCGGCTGGCGAACTCGCTCGTGCCGGCCAGCGCGGCCACCCGGTCGGCGACCAGGGCGGCGTGCTCCTCGCCGTCGATCGCCTCGCGCAGCAGGGCGCGCAGCTCGTCGGGGGTCGCGTCGGCAGCGGCTCCCACGGCGTCGCGGACGATCTCCAGCAGCGGCCAGAAGGTGATGCCCTCGCCGTAGTCCAGGCAGCGGCCGCGGACGACGGTGGCCCTGCCGCGCACGTCCGACAGGAACTCGTGGACCAGGCGGGACTTCCCCACCCCGGCCGGCCCGAGCACCGTGAACAGGTGGCACCGCTGCTCGGCGACGGACCGCTCGAAGGCCTCGTCCAGGAGGTGCCGCTCCCGCGCCCTCCCCACCATCGGCGTGTCCACCCGCCGGGCGCGGCCGAGGGCGAGCGGAGTGACCGAGACCAGCCGGTAGGCGTCGACGGGCTCATCCTTGCCCTTGAGCGCCAGCGCGCCGACCCGCTCGGCGACCACCGCGTCGCGGACGAGGGTCCAGGTCACCGCGCCGATGACGATCTCCCCCGGGTCCGCCACCTGCTCCAACCGCGCGGCCACGTTGACGGCGTCCCCGGTGACGAGGGTCTGCCCGTGCGCCGGGTCGCCCGCGATGACCTGCCCGGTGTTGACGCCCATCCGGAGCGCGAGCTCGACCCCCCACTCCCGCCGCAGCTCGGCGTTGAGCCGGCCCACCGCCTCGCGCAGTTCGGTGGCGGCCCGGACGGCGCGCAGGGCGTCGTCCTCGTGCAGGGTGGGGATCCCGAAGACGCTCATGACGGCGTCACCGATGAATTTCTCCACCGTGCCGCCGTGCCGCTGCAGGGCCGCCCGCGCCACCTCGAAGTAACGGCCCATCACCTGGCGGAGCGACTCGGGGTCCAACCGGGCGCCGAGCCGCGTGGAGTCGACGACGTCGCAGAACAGCACCGTGACGGTCTTGCGGACCTCCCGCTGCGGCGCGGCCGGCTCGGCCACCGGCGTCCCGCAGACACCGCAGAAGCGGAATCGCGGAGGAACGTCCTCCCCACACTCCCCGCAGGTGGGCATGGGTGCACCATAGGACCGCTCCTGTGACCTGGGGCACAGTTCAGTCGTGGGGCGCTGGAGTCGCACGGGTCGGCCCGCGGCCGATGAGTCCGCCGTCCCGGGCCGGTCGACAGGGCATGGGACTGGCGCAGGACGTGGAGCGGGTGGTGTCGGAGGCCGTGGCCGCCGGAGCGGTACCGGGAGCGGCCTGGTGGGTGACCCGCGACGGCGAGGTCGCCCGCGGCGCCGCCGGCACGCACACCCCCGGCGGGGACGACCCCGTCGCCCCCGACACCGTCTTCCGCATCGCCTCGGTGACCAAGCCGGTGGTCGCCGTCGCCGCCCTCGCGCTGGTCGACGACGGCACGCTGCGCCTGGACGACCCGGTCGACCCGCACCTGCCCGAGCTGGCCGGCCCGCGCGTGCTCGCCGACCCCGCCGACCCGTCCGCCGGCACGGTCCCGGCCCGGCGGCCGGTCACGGTGCGCGACGTCCTCACGCTGCGCCTCGGGACCGGCCTGGACTTCACCGCCCCCTGGCCGACGCCGACCGTGGCCGCGCTCGGCGAGGCCGGGCTTCCGGCCGGTCCTCCGCAGCCGCAGGCCGCACCGCCGCCGGACGAGTGGCTGCGCCGGCTGGCCTCGGTCCCGCTGGCCCACCAGCCCGGGGAGCGCTGGCTCTACCACACCGGCTCCAGCGTGCTGGGCGTCCTGGTCGCCCGGGCCGGGGGCCGGCCGCTGCCCGAGGTGCTCGCCGAGCGGGTGCTCGTGCCGCTGGGGATGACCGGGACCGGCTTCGGCGTGCCCGACGCCGCCCGCCCCCGCCTGGGCCCGCACTGGGCACCGCCGGACGACGCCGGCCGGCGCGGGCTCTACGACCCGCCCGACGGGCAGTGGGCGCGTCCCCCGGCCTTCCCCGACGGCGGCGACGGGCTGGTGTCCACCGTCGACGACCTGGGCGTCCTCGCGCGCGTGCTGCTCGCCGGCGGCGAGCCGGTGCTCCGGGAGGGCACGGTGCGGGCGATGCTCACCGAGCAGGCCGGCCCGGTCGACGACGAGGGCGGCGGCTGGGGCCTGGGCCTGGGGGTGCGGCGCGAGGACGAACCCGGCGGCCGGCACGCCGGCTCCTTCGGCTGGGACGGCGGGCTGGGCGCCTCCTGGTGGACCGACCCGGTCACCGGCACGACGGCGGTGCTGCTGACCAACCAGGTGTGGGCCTCGCCCGCTCCCCCGCCGGTGTTCGAGGGGTTCCGGGCGGTGGCGTTCGGCCCGCGGTAGGCGGCCGCGCCGCGCCGTTCCCGGTTCCGCGCCGCTCCTCCGGCCGCCATGCTGCCGTCCGGGCCGCCGGGACGCCGTTCCGGCCGCCCGGAGGGCAGTGGACACGGGGGCGGGTGTGGACGAGGGCTGCGCTGGTCGTGTCGCCGGAGGGACGGGCGACGTGTCGCGAGGACGACAGCCCTCCCCGCGGATCTCCCGGACGGTGCGCTGAGAGCGGGACCAGCCCGTTCCCGGGACGAGGGAGAGGCCGTGTTCGAGGCACTGGGTCGCGCCGTGTACCGCCGGCGCCGGTGGGTCCTGGCGCTCTCCCTCGCGTTCGTCGCCGTCGCCGGCGCCTGGGGCACCGGCGTCTTCGGCCAGATGACCGGCGGCGGCTTCTCCGACCCCGACAGCGAGAGCTCCCGGGCCGCCGAGGTCGCCGAGCGCGAGCTGGGCCGCAGCACCGCCGACGTCGTCGTCCTGTACTCCAGCGACACCACGACGGTCGACGACCCCGCCTACGCCGAGGCGGTCACCTCCACGCTCGACTCCCTGCCCGGGGACGACGTGCTCCGGACGGTCTCGTACTTCGACACGGGCGCGGCGTTCCTGGTGAGCGACGACCGGCGCAGCACCTACGCCGTCCTCAGCCTGCGGGGTGACGAGGACGAGCGGGAGGACGTCCTCGACGCCGTCGAGGACGACCTGGCCGCCCCGGGGCTGACCACCCGGCTCGGCGGCGAGGTGACCCTCAACCGGGACATGAACACCCAGGTCAGCGAGGACATCGCGACGGCGGAGACGATCTCGCTGCCGGTCCTGGCGGTCCTCCTCGTCGTGATCTTCGGCGGCCTCGCCGCGGCCGGGCTGCCCCTGGCCATCGGGGTGACGGCGATCCTCGGCTCGTTCGCGGCCCTGCGCGCCTTCGGGCTGGTCACCGACGTGTCGATCTTCGCGGTCAACGTGGTGACCGTGCTGGGCCTCGGGCTGGCGATCGACTACGGGCTGTTCGTGGTCAGCCGGTTCCGGGAGGAGGTCCGCCGGCAGGCGTCCGTGGAGGACGCCCTCGCCCGGACCATGGCGACCGCCGGCCGCACGGTCGCCGTCTCCGGCGTCACCGTCGCGCTGTCGCTGGCCGGGCTGCTGATCTTCCCGCAGGTGTTCCTGCGCTCGATGGGCTTCGGCGGGATGAGCGCGGTCCTGGTCGCCATGCTGGCCGCACTCACCCTGCTGCCGGCGCTGCTGGCCGTGCTCGGTCCCCGCGTCGACGCGCTCTCGCTGCGCTCGCTCGGCCGTCGACGTCGGCGGCCCGCGCACGCCCGGGAGCGTGACGGGGCCTGGTACCGGATCGCGCACAGCGTGATGCGCCGTCCGGTCGTCTACGCCGTCGTGGTGGGTGGGTTGCTGGTCGCGCTGGCCCTGCCGTTCGCCCGGGCGGAGTTCGGCGGCATCGACGTGCGCGCCATGCCCGAGGGCGCGGAGAGCCGGGTGGTCGCCGAGACGATCGAGCGGGACTTCCCCCCGAGCCCGTCCGGCCCGGTCGAGGCGGTCGTCACCCTGCCGGGCGCCGCGGACTCACCCGAGGGCACCGCCGCGCTGCAGTCCTACGTCGCCGCGGTCGCGGCCGTCCCGGGCGTGGACGGCGCCGCGGTCGCCGAGGTCGCCGGGAGCATGGCACGGGTGGTGGTCGCCGCCGACGTGAACGCGATGGGCGCCGAGGGCCGGGACCTGGTGGCCGCGATCCGGCAGGTGCCCGCTCCCGGGGGCGCCGTCGTCCTCGTCGGCGGCACGGCAGCGGTGTACGCCGACCTGCTCGACAGCCTCGGCGCGCTGCTCCCGTGGATGGCCCTGCTGGTGGCCCTGACGTCGTTCGTGCTGCTGTTCCTGGCCTTCGGCTCGGTCGTGCTGCCGATCAAGGCCGTCCTGATGAACGTCCTGTCGCTGGGCGCCTCCTTCGGCGCGCTGGTGTGGATCTTCCAGGACGGTCACCTCTCCGGGGTCCTGGGCTTCACCCCGACCGGGTTCATCGAGGCCACCTCGCCGATCCTGGTGCTCGCCATCGTCTTCGGGCTGTCGATGGACTACGAGGTCTTCCTGATGTCCCGGATCCGGGAGCAGTACGACCTGACCGGCGACAACACCGCCGCGGTGGCCACCGGCCTGCAGCGCACGGGCGGGATCATCACCAGCGCCGCGCTGCTGCTCGTGGTGGTGATCGGCGCCTTCTCCGTCTCCGGCGTCGTGCTGATCAAGATGATCGGGGTGGCGATGCTCATCGCGATCGTGGTCGACGCGACCGTCGTGCGGGCCCTGCTGGTGCCGGCCACCATGCGGCTCCTCGGCCGGGCGAACTGGTGGGCGCCGGAGCCGCTGGGCCGGTTCTACGCCCGCTACGGGATCCGCGAGTCCGCCACCGGGCCGGCGCACGCGGCGGGCCGGGGACTCGCCGCCGCGCGCTGAGCCGCGCTCGGCCCCTGGCTACACGTCGCGCCGCTCGAGCAGCACCGCGCCGGCGACCCACGCCGCGGTGGCCCACGCGCCGGCGACCGCGAGACCCACCGGCCAGCCGGTGGGGACGGCGAGGAACGCGTCCTCCCCCACCCGCAGCGCGGGCATCGCCTGCGACAGCAGCTCGGCGCCCGCCCCGCCGGCCAGCGCCAGCGCCGGCGGGGCGACGAAGACCAGGGCCACCCCCAGGCCCACCGCCCCCGCGGTCGACCGCAGCACCGCTCCCAGGCCCGCGGCCAGCACGGTGACCAGCACCGCCCCGGCCACCTGCAGGGCGGCGGGGCGGAGCACGTCCGGGTCGGTGAGCGACACGCCTCCGGGGACGGCGACGAGCACCCGCGCCGCCAGCGCGCAGGCCGCCACCAGCGGCGCGGTGGTCAGCGCCGCCCACCCCGCGACGACGGCGATCTTCGCCGCCAGCAGCCGCGTGCGGCGCGGCACCGCCGCCAGCGAGGCCAGCGCCATCCCGGTGGCGGACTCCGCGGTCACCGCGAGCACCCCGAGGACGACCAGCACCACCTGGCCGAACGCGAAGCCGGTGAGCACCACCCCGACGGCGGCGTCGGCGGTCGGCGCGCTGTGCGTGGTGGCGGCGGCCAGCCAGGCGAAGGAGCCGGTCACGAGCAGGTACACCCCGGTGCACCACCACGTGGAGCGCAGCGTGCGCAGCTTGGTCCACTCGCTGCGCAGCACCGCGGTCAGCGCGACGCTCACGCCGCACCGGCCCGGTACTCGACGTCCTCCCCGGTGAGCGCCAGGTAGGCCGCCTCCAGCGAGGCCGTGACCGTGGCCAGCTCGTGCACCGGCGCTCCGGCGGCGAAGGCGACGTCGCCGACGGCCGCGGCGGACAGCCCGTCGACCCGCAGCGCGCCGTCGGGCTGCGGCGACACCGCGCCCCCGGCCCGGTGCAGCGCCGCCGCCAGCACCGGCGCCCGCGGGCTGCGCACCCGCACCGACGCGCCGCGGCCCAGCAGGTCGGTCATCGCGACGTCGGCGAGCAGCCGGCCGCGCCCGAGCACCACCAGGTGGTCGGCGGTGTCCTCCATCTCGCTCATCAGGTGGCTGGAGACCAGCACGGTGCGGCCCTCGGCGGCGAGGTCGCGCAGCAGCCCGCGCACCCAGTGGATGCCCTCGGGGTCCAGGCCGTTGACCGGCTCGTCGAGCAGCAGCACCTCGGGGTCGCCCAGCAGCGCCGCGGCGATGCCCAGCCGCTGAGCCATGCCGAGGGAGAAGCCGCGGACCCGCTCGTGCGCCACGGCGCCGAGGCCCACCAGGTCGACGACGTCGTCGACGCGGGACGCCGACAGGGCGTTGCTCTGCGCCAGCGCGAGCAGGTGGGCGTACGCGGTGCGGCCCGGGTGGCGGGCCCGCGGGTCGACCAGCGCACCCACCCGGCGCATCGGGACGTCGAGCTCCCGGTAGGGCACGCCGAGGACGGTCGCGGTCCCCGCGGTGGGCCGGGTGAGCCCGAGGACGCAGCGCATCGTCGTCGTCTTGCCCGAGCCGTTGGGGCCGAGGAAGCCGGTGACCCGGCCCGGGGGGACGGTGAAGGACACGTCGTCGACGGCGACGCGGGTGCGGTAGCGCTTGGTCAGCCCGTCGACCTCGATCACGCCGACAGTCTGGCCACCGGCGGCGTCCGGCCGCGGCAGGCCCGGCCGGTCAGCGCTCCGCGTCGGCCTCGGCCCGCTCGCGCTGCAGCAGCTCCTTGCTGCGCACCAGGCGCAGCAGCGTGACCACCAGCAGGCCGCCGGCCACGTTGAGCAGCGTCGTGTACCAGAACCAGGCCAGCCACTCGCCGTAGCCGAACGGTGCGGTCCCGGTGTGGAGGGCGCCGAACACCAGCAGCGAGTCGAGGATCGAGTGGAACAGCTGCAGCCCGGCCAGCACGAACGCGCCGGCCACCGCGGCCACGATCTTCGCGCCGTCGGCGCTGGTGCCGTTCTGCATGCGGGTCATCAGCGTGATGACGGTGCCGCCGAGGAAGGCCAGGCAGACCGCGCGCAGGTCCAGCGGCGACTCGACGAAGTGCCGGGCGGACTCGACCATCGTGGGTCCCAGCTGCGGGAAGCCGTGCGCGACCAGCCACATGAACAGCCAGCCGCCGGCCAGGTTGGCCACCAGGGTCCCCGACCACAGCCGCGCCAGCTGCGCCCCGCTCGCCCGGCGGGCGGCCACCGCGGTGACCGGCAGCAGGAAGCCCTCGGTGAACAGCTCGCTGCGGGCCAGCAGCAGCGCGACGAACCCGACGGAGAAGGCCAGCCCGGCGAGCAGGTGGCTGCCGGTCTCGGCGTACACGGCCAGCAGCGCCAGCACCCCGACGCCGACCTCGAGCCCGCCGGCGAGGCCGGTGGTGAGGACCTCGCGCCAGGTGCGGTGCAGCCGCTGCGCGCCCTGGCTGACCACCCGGTCGAAGGCCTGCACCACCTCGTCCTCGGCCGGGGCGTCGGTGTCGCCGAGCTGGACGCGGCGCTGGTCGGTCACCGCGCGCACCTACCCTCGGCGGCGTGCCCTCACCCGACCCGGTCGTGACGCTCCACCTCTGGGGCGTCCCCGGCCGCGCGGTGCCGCGCGCGGTGCTGCGGATGGCCACGCTGCGGCCGGCGCTGGCCCGCACGCCCGGCCTGCGCTTCGCCAAGCTGCTGGGCACCGGTGACGGGCGCACGTTCACCGCCCGCGACGCCGACCCCCGCCGGTGGGGGCTGCTGGCGGTGTGGGACGACGACACCGCCGCCGACGCCGTCGACGACGGCCCGGTGGGCGCGAGCTGGCGGCGCATCGCCGACGAGGAGTGGTCGGTGCGGCTGCGCCCCCTGGCCGCCCGCGGGCTCTGGTCGGGGCGCGAGCCGTTCGGCAGCCCGCGCCCGCGGCGCTGGGACGGGCCGGTCGCCGCGGTCACCCGCGCCCGGCTGGTGCTGCGCCGGGCGGCGCGGTTCTGGTCGGCGGTGCCGCCGGTGTCGGCCGACCTGCACCGCGCGCCGGGGCTGCGGATGGCGGTCGGGATCGGCGAGGCGCCGCTGGGCCTGCAGGGCACCTTCAGCGTCTGGGACTCCGCCGCGGCGCTGAACACCTTCGCCTTCGACCGCCCCGAGCACGCCGCCGTCGTCGCCCGGACGGCGCGGGAGGGCTGGTACGCCGAGGAGCTGTTCGCCCGACTGGCGGTGCTCTCCGCGCGCGGCACCGTCGACGGCGCCGACCCGCTGGCTCAGCCCTCGGCGGGCTGACCCAGCCGCGCCACCAGGTGGATCTCCTCCCGGTCGTCGCCGGGGGCGAGCCGGATCGCGCCGGGCATCCGGCCGAACTCGCGGTAGCCGAACCGCCCGTAGAACCGCTCGAGGCCGGAGCCGCCGCGCACGGTCAGGTGCAGCATCTCCAGGCCCATCGCGCGGGCGGCCTCGTGCACGCCGGACACCAGCACCCGGCCCAGGCCCCGCCCCTGCAGCCGCGGGTGCACCTGCACCCGCAGCACGGTGGCCCAGTGCCGGCGCAGCGGGCTGACCGACAGCGACAGCACGGCGAAGCCGCCCAGCTCGCCGTCGACCCGCAGCACCACCAGGCGCTCGCGGCCCAGGGCGACCCGCCCGACGACGGCGTCGAGGACCGGCGCGACGTCGTCGGGGGTGACCGGCGGGACGAAGCCGACCGCACCGCCGGCGTTGGTGACGTCGGTCCAGCAGGCCAGCAGCTCCGCGCGCAGCCGTGGGTCGACGACGTCGACGGCGGTCACGACGGCGGAGGACACCCCCCGATCATCGCCCCCGGCGCCGCGGGGACCGGCGCCGCCCCTGGACCGTCCACCCGCACGGGTGCAGGCTCGGCGCCATGAGCGACGCACCCGGTCCCGTCCCGACCCCGCGCCCGGTGGACGACGAGCTGCGCGTCCCGTTCTGGATCGTGCTCGCCGGCGTGGGGGCGGGCGCGTTCTGGGCCCTGGCCGGGGTGGCGCTGGGCTCCTGGCTGCGCGGCCGCGGCCGGCCGCCCCAGCCGCCGGTCAGGCGGGGCCGCTGGGGCCGAACCGCTCGACCCTGACGTCCGCGGCGGGCACGCCCAGGCCGACGAGCAGCTGGCTGGCCGCCTCGGCGAACGGGGTGGACCCGCAGACGTAGGCGGTCTGGCCCGGTTCCCACAGCGGCACCAGGTCGGCGGGGGTCAGCCGGCCGGCCGGGCGGATGCCCGACTGCTCCCGGGTGGTGACCACCAGCGCGCCGGCCGCGCGGAGCTCGTCGGCGTAGGGCAGCTCGGCGGCCGTGCGGGTGGAGACGGCGATCCGCAGCAGGTCCTCGCGGCCGAGCTCGCGGGCGGTGCGCAGCATGGACACGAACGGCACCACCCCGGTGCCGCCACCCACCAGCAGCGCGGGTCCCCCGCCCTCCCAGACGAACCAGCCGCCGATCGGGCCGCGCACCTCGAGCAGGTCGCCCGGCTCGACGACGTCGGCCAGGTAGGTCGACACCTCGCCGTCGTCGAGCCGCTCGACGAGCAGCTCGACGAGCGGGTCCCCGGGCGCGGAGGCCACCGAGTAGGACCGCTGGGCGCGGTAGCCGTCCTCGGCGGTGAGCCGGACGACGTAGTGCTGCCCGGCGAGGTGGTCGACCCGGTCGGGCACCTCCAGCCGCAGCCGGACGGTGCGCGGGGTCGGGCGGTCGACCTCGCGCACCGTCGCCGTCCGCCACCCCCCGGCCGGCGCCCGTCGCCGGAGACCAGGTGGGGGATCCGTCGGCCCCGCTGCAGGCTCCCCGTCGGCCCCGTCCCGAGGCTCGCCCCGAGCCTGCGAGGGGTGAGGAGGACGGGGTCCTTCGTCAGTCACCCTGGTAGCGCTGCTCGCGCCAGGGGTCGCCCCGGTCGTGGTAGCCGTTCTGCTCCCAGAAGCCCGGCTGGTCGCGCTGCAGCAGCGTCAGCCGGGTGACCCACTTGGCGCTCTTCCAGAAGTAGAGGTGCGGCACCAGCAGCCGGACCGGGCCGCCGTGCTCGACCGGCAGCGGCGCACCGTCGAACTGCCACACCAGCCAGGCCTTCCCGCCGGTGACGTCCTCGAGCGGCAGGTTGGTGGTGTAGCCGGTCTTGGCCGTCGCCACGACGAAGTGCGCGTCGGCGGTCGGCCGGGCGGCCTCCAGCAGCGTGTCGACGCTGACGCCGGTGAAGCGGGTGTCGAACTTCGACCACGTCGTCACGCAGTGGATGTCGCCGCGGTACTCCGAGGGCGGCAGCCGGTGCACCTCGTCCCAGGTCCACGTCGTGGGGGTCTCGACCCGGCCGTCGACGGTGACGCTCCAGGTCTCCGGCGTGATGCGCGGCGTGGGCTCCGCGGTGAGCACCGGCCAGTCGCGGCCGACGTCGTACTGGCCGGGCGGCAGGCGGGGATCGCGCTCCCGCCGGCGGCCGAGGAAGCCCCGGGTCGGTCCTGCCACACGTCCTCCTCCGGTCGGGTTCGGGTGCCGGAACGCTGTCACGCCCGGCGGGCGCCCCTCAACGTCCTGACCTGGGCTGAGGGTTCCCTTACATGAGCCGTGTCACTGTGTGTTCACGTGGCCGTCAAGGGGTTAGGGAGCCTAACTTTGGTGCCGTGGTGACGGTGACGCAGTCGGGTCAGCGCAGGACCCCGCGGGCAGCGAAGACCAGCTCGGTCGCGAAGAAGGCCGTGATGGCCGTCAGCGGCATCATCCTGGTCCTCTACCTGATCGCGCACATGGTCGGGAACCTCAAGCTCTTCGCGGGCGCCGAGACCTTCAACGGGTACTCCGAGTGGATCCGCCGCATCGGCGAGCCGGCCGTCCCGGGGCAGACCGTCCTGTGGATCATCCGCGTCGTCCTGCTGGTCGCCGTGGCCGCCCACATCTGGGCCGCCGTCTCGCTGTGGCGCCAGGCCAAGCGCGCCCGCCCGACCCAGTACGTGGCCCGCAAGGCGGTGGCCCAGAGCTACGCCTCGCGCACGATGCGCTGGGGCGGGGTCATCCTCGGGCTGTTCATCGTCTACCACATCCTCGACCTCACGCTGGGGGTCGCGAACCCGGAGGGGCCGGACTCCACGCCCTACGACCGCGCGATCGCCGGGTTCTCCAACCCGCTCGTGACGCTGGTCTACGTCGTCGCGCTGCTGGCCCTGGGCTTCCACCTCCGGCACGGCGTCTGGAGCGCGACCCAGACCCTGGGGCAGAGCAACCGGACGCGCGAGCGGACCGTCAACGCGTTCGCGACCGTCTTCGCCGTGGTGCTCACCGCGGGCTTCCTCATCCCGCCGCTCAGCGTCCTCGTCGGCATCATCGAGTAGGAGCACCTCGACCATGGCTCTGGAACTGTTCACCCTCGGCGACCCCATCGCCGACACCAAGGCCCCGCGCGACGTGCCGATCAGCGAGCGCTGGAGCGAGCGCCGCTTCCGGGCCAAGCTGGTCAACCCGGCCAACCGCCGCAAGCTGACGGTGATCGTCGTCGGCACCGGCCTGGCCGGCGGCTCGGCCGCCGCCACGCTCGGCGAGGCCGGCTACAAGGTCAAGTCGTTCTGGTACCAGGACAGCCCGCGCCGGGCGCACAGCGTCGCCGCGCAGGGCGGCATCAACGCCGCCAAGAACTACCGCAACGACGGCGACTCGGTGCACCGGCTGTTCTACGACACCGTCAAGGGCGGCGACTTCCGCGCCCGCGAGGACAACGTGCACCGGCTGGCCGAGGTCAGCGTCAACATCATCGACCAGTGCGTCGCGCAGGGCGTGCCCTTCGCCCGCGAGTACGGCGGCCTGCTCGACAACCGCTCCTTCGGCGGCACCCAGGTGTCGCGGACGTTCTACGCCCGCGGGCAGACGGGCCAGCAGCTGCTCTACGGCGCCTACCAGGCCCTCGAGCGGCAGATCGCGGCCGGCACCGTCGAGCAGCACGCCCGCACCGAGATGCTCGACCTGGTCGTCGTCGACGGCCGCGCCCGCGGGATCGTCGCCCGCGACCTGGTCACCGGCGAGATCAGCACGCACTTCGCCGACGCCGTCGTGCTGGCCACCGGCGGGTACAGCAACGTCTTCTACCTGTCCACGAACGCCAAGGGCTCCAACGCGACGGCGATCTGGCGGGCGCACAAGCGGGGCGCGCTGTTCGCCAACCCCTGCTACACGCAGATCCACCCGACCTGCATCCCGGTGCACGGCGAGTACCAGTCGAAGCTCACGCTGATGAGCGAGTCGCTGCGCAACGACGGCCGGGTCTGGGTGCCCAAGGAGCGCGGCGACACCCGCGACCCGCGGGACATCCCCGAGGGCGAGCGCGACTACTACCTCGAGCGGATCTACCCCTCGTTCGGCAACCTGGTCCCCCGCGACATCGCCTCGCGGCAGGCCAAGAACGTCTGCGACGAGGGCCGCGGCGTCGGCCCCAACGGCCTGGGCGTCTACCTCGACTTCGCCGAGGCCATGCAGCGGCTGGGCCGGCCGGCCATCGAGGCCAAGTACGGCAACCTCTTCGACATGTACGCCCAGATCACGGGCGAGGACCCCTACGAGGTCCCGATGCGGATCTACCCGGCGGTCCACTACACGATGGGCGGGCTGTGGGTCGACTACGACCTGCAGTCGACGGTCCCCGGCCTGTTCGTGATCGGTGAGGCCAACTTCTCCGACCACGGCGCCAACCGGCTGGGCGCCAGCGCGCTCATGCAGGGCCTGGCCGACGGCTACTTCGTGCTGCCCAACACCATCAGCGACTACCTGGCCTCCGGCCCCTTCGGCGCGGTCGACCCGGACCACCCGGCCGCCGTCGAGGCGCTCGAGGGCGTCCAGGTGCAGACCGAGCGGCTGCTGTCGATCAACGGCAACCGGACCACCGCGTCGTTCCACCGCGAGCTCGGCCGGCTGATGTTCGACCTGTGCGGCATGGAGCGCTCGGAGGAGAGCCTGCGCAAGGCCCTCGACCGGATCCCCGAGATCCGGCAGGAGTTCTGGACGAACGTCAAGGTGCCCGGCGAGGCCGGGCGGTTCAACCAGAGCCTCGAGCACGCCGGCCGCGTCGCCGACTTCATCGAGCTCGCCGAGCTCATGTGCGTCGACGCCCTGCACCGCAACGAGAGCTGCGGTGGGCACTTCCGGGCGGAGAGCCAGACCCCCGACGGGGAGGCCCTGCGCGACGACGACAACTACGCCTACGTCGCGGCCTGGGAGTGGACGCCCGAGGGCGTCCCGCCCGTCCTGCACAAGGAAGCCCTCGAGTTCGAGTACGTCCACCTCGCCCAGCGGAGCTACAAGTAGATGAACCTCAAGCTGCGTGTCTGGCGCCAGCGGAGCGCGGCAGAGAAGGGGAAGATGGTGACCTACGAGGTCACCGACGTCTCCCCGGACATGTCGTTCCTGGAGATGCTCGACGTCCTCAACGAGCAGCTCATCCTCAACGGTGAGGACCCGGTCTCCTTCGACCACGACTGCCGCGAGGGCATCTGCGGCTCGTGCGGCGTCATGATCAACGGCCGCGCCCACGGCAACGGCCTGTTCGACAACCACCCGCAGACGACCACGTGCCAGCTGCACATGCGGTCGTTCAAGGACGGCGACACGATCGACATCGAGCCGTGGCGGGCGACGGCGTTCCCGGTCATCAAGGACCTCGCCGTCGACCGGTCGGCGCTGGACCGGATCATCCAGTCGGGCGGCTACATCAGCGCCCCGACCGGCACCGCGCCCGAGGCGCACTCGATCCTGGTGGCCAAGAAGGACTCCGACGCCGCCTTCGACGCCGCCACCTGCATCGGCTGCGGCGCCTGCGTGGCGGCCTGCCCGAACGCCTCCTCGATGCTGTTCACCGCCTCGAAGGTCACGCACCTGGGACTGATGCCGCAGGGCCAGCCCGAGCGCAACGACCGCGTGGTCAACATGGTCCACCAGCAGGACCTCGAGGGCTTCGGCGGCTGCACCAACATCGGCGAGTGCTCGGCGAGCTGCCCGAAGGGCATCTCGATGGAGAACATCTCCCGGCTCAACCACGACCTGCTCGGCGCCCTGCGCGCCGGCGCCCGTCCGAAGAGCTGACCGGCCCCGGCACCTGCACCGCCGTCGGGCGGGGATCCCTGCGGGGGTCCCCGCCCGTCGCCGTCTCCGGCCGGGGCCAGGCCCGCAGCGGTGGCGCTCCGTCGGTTCGACGGGCAAACTCACTCGGGTGAGCACCGCTCCGTACGACCTCGCCGGCCTGCCCGGCCGCCCCTGCACGATCGCCGCCGCCCTGGAGCTGGTCGGTGAGCGCTGGTCCCTGCTGGTCGTGCGGGAGGTGTCGCTGGGCAACCACCGCTTCAGCGACATCGCCCGCGGCACCGGCGCCCCCCGGGACCGGCTGACCGCGCGCCTCAACGCGCTGGTCGCCGCCGGCGTGCTCGAGCGCCGGCAGTACAGCCAGGCGCCGCCCCGCTCGGGGTACCACCTCACCGAGTCCGGCCGGGACCTGCTGCCGGTGCTGCAGGCGCTGCTGCAGTGGGGCGACCGCTGGGCGGCCGAGGAGCCGCCGGTGCGCCTCCAGCACGCCCCGGAGGGTCACGAGGAGCACCAGGTCGACGCCGAGTGGGTGTGCCGCACGTGCGGGGAGCCGGTGAACCGGTCCCGGGTGGAGCGGGTGCTCACCCCCGCTGGCCGGGCGCTGGCCGGGGTGCCGGAGGACCAGCGGCATGAGCACTGAGACCGACCCGGTGGCCGACCCGCTCGCCGACCCCGTCCCCGCCTCCTGGGGCGAGCCGCGGTCCCGCACCGTCACCTGGTACGACCCCATGCTCACCGCCGCCGGCGGCCGGGAGCGGTCGGGCCTGGAGACGATGGAGGCCGTGCGCGACGGCGTGCTGCCGCCCCCGCCGATCTCCGAGCTGGTGCAGATGGACGTCGTCGCCGTCGAGGAGGGCCAGGTCGAGTTCAGCTGCGCGGTGGACGAGTCGGTCTACAACCCCATCGGCGTCGTGCACGGCGGGCTGGTCTGCACGCTGCTGGACTCCGTCACCGGCTGCGCGGTGCACACCACCCTGCCCCGGGGCGTCGGGTACACCTCGATCGAGATCAAGGTGACCTACCAGCGGGCGGTGACGCGGGACAGCGGCCCGCTGACCGCGGTCGGGACGGTGGTCAAGCCGGGACGGCGGGTGGCCTTCGCCGAGGGGCAGGTCCTCGACGCCGCCGGCCGGGTGGTGGCGACGGCGTCGAGCTCGCTGCTGGTCTTCCCGCTGCCGGACTGATCCCGACGCGGGCTCACCTGCCGCGGATCCAGTCGACGACGAGCTCCGGGACGGCGTAGGGCTCCCCCGGCACCGCCCTCTCCGGGAAGTCGAAGACGGCGAGCATCGCCTGCACCGGGTAGTCGGGGGTCACCGCCACCTCCCGCACCGGCCGGCCGTCCACGGAGAACACCGCGCCGTCGGGCCGCCAGTCGACGGCGTAGACGTGCCAGTCGGCGACGTCGATCCCGGGCCGCGGCGCGGCGAAGTCCTCGGCCAGCCGCGGGTCGCGGAACGGGTGCACCCCCATGCCCACCGCGGCGCCGGCCACCGGGTCGACGGCGTCACCGAACACCTCCATGACGCAGAGCTCCCCGGAGCGCTCCGGGGACTCCTCGAGGCCGACCAGCCACCAGGCCACCATCGACCGGGGCGTCACCGTGGCGCGGGCACGCATCTCCAGCACGCCGTGGTGCGGCGTCCAGCCCCAGTGCGCGGGCTGCTCCTCCCGGACGACGGCGCCCGGCCGCACCGGCTGCTGCCCGACCGTGCTGCCCACCGGCCCGGAGAAGACGCCGGACTGGATGCCCGAGACGCGCAGCGGCGGGTGGTCGCCGGGGCACCACAGCGGTGCGTCGTCGGGCAGGTACAGCCGCAGGCAGGAGTCGCGGACCTCGTAGCGGGCCGCCGTCGCCGCCCGGGAGCTCCACTGCGGCAGGTAGTGCGGCACCCAGACGTCGCGGTCGAGGTCGTCCCCCTCGAAGTCGTCGGCGAAGCCGGCGGAGGCGTCGGTCGAGCCGGTCACCGGCTCTGCAGCGCATCCAGGGCGACGGCCATCGAGGCGGCGACCCGGAAGTCCAGCCGCGGGTCGGGGACGTGCACGTCGTAGCGGTCGCGGATGGACTTGCGCCGCTCGACGACCAGGACCGGGGCGCCGGTGGCGGCGTCGACGAAGTCGAAGTGGAAGACGAAGGGCACCCACACGTCGCCGAGGAAGGGGATGAACTCCCACACCCGCCGCAGGATCGCGAGGAACGGCCGGCGCTCCCGGCCGACGGCCTCCAGGCCGGGGGCCGACAGCGTCCAGGTCGAGCGCAGCAGGCTCGCGCCGAACCGCTTGCTGAAGGTGCCGAGGACGCGGCCGCCCTCGTCGAAGACGTCGTGCTGGGCGTGCACGTCGAGCCGCTGGCGGGCGCGGAAGGAGAAGACCGGACGGGTGCGGGCCTCGTCCGCGGTGAAGACCACCTCCTCCTTCAGCTTCATCCGCTTCTGCTGGGCCAGCGCCAGCAGCCCGCCCTCGCTGCCGTCGGGCTGCACGGCGCGCACCTCGTAGCGGTTGACCATCACGGTGATGCGCTGGTGGACGGTGAAGCGCGGCACCACCATCGGCGCGGGCGGCTGCTGGGCGTACGGCACGGTCACGGGGGCACCTCCGGCTGGGCGGCTGGACCCCCATCCTGGCCGCCCCGTCCAGGGACGGGCGGTGCACGACCGGGTTGTGCAGGAGAATCTCGCTCTCGCCCAGCGGGTGCACAACCGCTGTGCCAGGGTCGGTCCCAGGTGGAGGACGTCCACCCGGAGAACGCGGAGGTCGTGGTGTCACAAGGGTCCCGTCGCGTCGGCGTCGCTGTGGTCGGACTCGGAGGTGCGGTCGCGACGACCGCCGTCGCGGGGCTGGAGCTGCTGCGGATCGGGGCCGCGGCCCCGGACGGGCTGCCGCTCGCGGGCCTGGAGGTGGCCGGCGGCCCGGTCGAGGAGACGACCGGCCTGGTCGGCTACGAGGCGCTGGTGGTCCGCGGCTGGGACCTCGACGGCTCCGACCTGCGCAAGGCCGCCGAGCAGCACGGTGTCCTCGACTCCCGGCAGCTGGAGGAGGCCGGCCCGGCGCTGTCGGCGCTGACGCCCTGGCCGGCGGCCGGCGATGCCGACTTCTGCCGCAACGTGACCGGCGGCAACGTGGTGCTGGCCGAGACCCGCCGCGCCCAGGTGGACGCCGTCCGCGCCGACCTGCGCCGCTTCCGCGAGGAGGAGGCCCTCGACGGCCTGGTGCTGGTCAACCTCGCCTCCACCGAGCGCTGGCCCGACCCGGCCGCCCCGGCGCTGCAGTCGGCCGGGGCGTTCGAGGCCGGTCTCGACGCCGACGACCGCGCCATCACCCCGGCGATGGTCTACGCCTACGCCGCCATCGCCGAGGGCGTCGGCTACGTCAACTTCACGCCGTCGCTGGCCGCCGACGTCCCCGCGCTGGTGGAGCTGGCGCAGGCGCGTGGCGTCCCGGTCGCCGGCAAGGACGGCAAGACCGGCCAGACGATGATGAAGACGGTGCTCGCCCCGGCCTTCCGCGCCCGGTCGCTGACCGTCGAGGGCTGGTACTCCACCAACATCCTCGGCAACCGCGACGGCCTGGCCCTCGACGACCCCGACTCGCTCAACAGCAAGCTGCAGACCAAGGGCAGCGTCCTGGACTCGATCCTGGGCTACCCGGTCGAGGACCACGTCGTCCGCATCGACTACTACCGGCCGCGCGGCGACCAGAAGGAGGCCTGGGACGCCATCGACCTGGTCGGCTTCCTCGGGCAGCGGATGCAGGTCAAGGTCGACTTCCAGTGCCGCGACTCGATCCTCGCCGCCCCGCTGGCCATCGAGCTGGCCCGGCTGACCGACCTCGCGCAGCAGCGCGGCGAGGGCGGCGTGCAGCGGCAGCTCGGCTGGTTCTTCAAGGCGCCGATGACCGCCGACGGCGGCGTCCCGGAGCACGCGTTCCACCGTCAGGAGACCGCGCTGCTCGACTGGCTGGCCGCCGGCGCCGGCGCCCGGTGACCGCCCTCGACACCCCGGGCACGCTGACCGCACTGGCCGGCCTCCGGCCCCTGCTGGCCGAGATCGGCGACGCCAAGCGCGTCCGGGTCGCCGGCACGCCCGGCTCGCTGGCCGAGCAGGCCTTCGCCCGCGCCTGGGCGCGCCTGGTCTCCGGCGAGGACGTCGAGACCGTCGCCTTCTCCGAGACCGCGGCCGCCGTCGCCCGGGCGCGGCTCGCCGGCGTCGACGCCGCCGTCCTGGCCGCCGCCGGGCTGGCCGACGACGAGGCGCTCACCGTGCTGCGGCGCGGCTTCGACGAGGTCTCCGCCCCGCTCGACAGCGTGCTGCGCGAGCGGCTGCGCGCGGCGCTGGGCCCGCTCGGCTCCCCCGGCCCGCCCCCGCCGCTGGCCGGCGCGCTCAACGCCCAACCCCGGGCCGGCGCGACCGCCCCGGGCCGGCCGCGGATCGTCGTCGAGCCCCCGGAGAGCCACGGCGACCACTGCCTCACCGTCGCCGTCTACGGCACGCTCGTCGCCCCGGTGGTCGGCGCCGACCCGGTGACCCCGTTCCTGCTGGGTCTGGCCCACCACCTGCACAACGTCGTCCTGCCCGACGCCGGGTTCGCCGGGGAGGTGCTGCTCGGCGACGCGCTGGAGCGGGTGATCGGCACGCTGGAGGAGCGGGAGCTCGCCGCGCTGCCGCCCGGGGTGGCCGGGCAGGTGCGCGAGGTGCTGGCGCTGCGGGCCGGCGCCGAGGTGCCCGAGGCGCGGGCCTTCCACGCCGCCGACGTCCTCGACCGGGTGCTGCAGGTGCACCACCACGCGCGGGCGGCGGCGTTCACCGCGTCGCAGGCGCTCGACGACCTGGAGCTGGTGCACGCCGGCCCGGTGCAGGCCTACCACCTCGACGTCCTGGCGGCGGCGGGGCTGTGACGCTCTCGGTCGGCGTGCCCGTCGTCGACGGGATCCCCTACCTCCGGGCCGGCCGTGACGACCTGCGCGCGGAGGTCGCCGGGCTGCTGGCCGCCGGGGAGACCGACCGGGCGCGGGTGCTGCTGCTCGCCGACGCCGACGACTGGTGGACCGAGCCGCCGCCCCCGCCGGACCAGCTGGCCCGGGTCCCCGCGGCCCGCACGCTGCGCGAGGCGATGGACCTGCTCGGCATGGGCCGGGTGGCCGACTACTTCGCCCACCGCTGGTCGGACCCCACCCACCTGGCCGGCCTGGCGCTGCTGCAGGCGCACTGGCCGGGGCGGCGGCCGGTGGTCGACGTCGCCTGCGGGGTGGGTGCGCACCTGCGCGAGCTGTCGCGGCGGGGGGTGGGCGACCTGCTCGGCGTCGACGTCGTGTGGGCCAAGCTGTGGCTGGCCCGGCGGTTCGTGTGCCCGTCGGCGCGCTACGTGTGCGCCGACCTCACCGCCACCCCGCCGCTCGACGTCGGCTCCCCGGCGTACGTCGCCTGCCACGACGCCTTCTACTTCCTGCGCGACAAGCCCGCGGCCGCCGCGGCGATGCGCGCGTTGGCCGGGGACGGCGGCACCGTCGTCGTCGGGCACGCGCACGTGGCCGACCCGCACGGGCAGCCGCTGACGCCCGAGGGGTACGCCGAGGTCCTCGGCACCGACCTGCTCTACGACGACGACGAGCTCACCCGCTCGCTGCTCGAGGGCCGCCCGCCGCGGCCGGCGGCGGCCGCGGACCTGCACGCCAGCGAGGCGGTGGCACTGGTGGCCGGCGACCCGCTCGGCCCTGCCCCGGTGGACCTCGGCGCGCCGCTGCCGCCGCTGGTCGCCAACCCGCTCTACCGCGACGGCGTGCTCACCTGGCCGAACGAGCGCTACGCCGCCGAGTACGGGCCGCGCTCGTCCTACCTGCCGCCGCGCTGGCCCGACCCACTGCCGGCCGACGCCGCCCGCCGCCGGCTGCTCGTCGACCTCCCGGAGGCCTGGTGAGAACGGGAAGCACCGTCGGCTGGGGCATCGCCGGGTGCGGCTGGGTGGCCCGCGACCACGCGCTGCCCGGCCTGCTCGCCGTCGACGCCGCCCGCGTGGTGGCGCTGCACGACCTCGACCCCGCCGCGCTGGACCGGATGCCGGTGGAGGGCGCCCGGCGGAGCACCGACCTCGCGGAGTTCCTCGCCACCCCCGGCCTGGACGCGGTCTACGTCGCCGTCCCGAACGCCGGGCACCGGCCGCTGGTGGAGGCGGCCGCCGCGGCCGGGACGGCGGTGCTGTGCGAGAAGCCCCTGGCCGCCGACGTCGACGACGCCCAGGCGCTGGTCGACGCCTGCGCGCGGGCCGGCGTGCTGCTCGGCACCGCCTACGACCAGCGCTGGCACCCCGCCCACGTACGACTGCGCGAACTGGTGCCCGAGCTGGGCACGGTCACCGCCGTCCGGATCGTCTACTGCTGCTGGCTGCCCGGGGACTGGACGCCCGACGGCCGCCCGCACGACAACTGGCGCGTGGACCCGGCGCGCGCCGGCGGCGGTGCGGCGATCGACCTCGCCCCGCACGGGCTGGACCTGGTCGGCACGCTGCTCGGCGAGGACGTCACCAGCCTGTCGGCGCTGTTGCAGACCCGGGTGCACGGCTACGGGGTCGACGACGGCGCGCTGCTCACCGGCGCCACCGACGGCGGCGTGCTGGTGGGCCTGCACGTCGCGTTCAACACCCCCGACGCGCTCCCCCGCCGCCGGCTCGAGGTGGTCGGCACCCGCGGCATGGCCGTCGCCGTCGACACGATGGGCCAGACGGCGGGAGGCTCGCTGACGCTGTACCGCCCCGACCCGGTGGACGTGCCGTTCGCCGACACCCCGCCGTTCGAGGCGCAGTTCGCCGCCTTCACCGCCGCGGTCGCCGGTCGGGAGCGGGCGGGGACGGCGTGGCCGTACGACCCCGCCCGCGACCTCGCCCTGCACCGCCTGCTCCTCACCGCTCTGGAGAGAGGGACCCCGTGAGCTCGCCCGACGTGCCCGGCGCCATCGACCGGGCCACCGACCCCGCCGCCGACGACGGCGCGCGGCACGTGTCCAGTCAGGTCGACACCAACCCCTACCGCGGCCTGCTGCCCGACCTGCCCGCCTACGCCTGCACCAACTGCGGGCACTGGCAGCGCTGGCCGGCACCCGGGCCGGCGGTCTGCCCGGTCTGCGCGGACGTGCGCAACGCGCTGCCCGAGCACGGCTTCGAGTTCGTCACCGCCAAGCAGGCCGACGAGCTGGTCACCGGGTTCTGGCGGCCGGCCCCCGTCGAGGGCGTCACCGAGTTCGGCACCGAGCCGCGCTTCGGCCTCGACAGCCGCGGCTGGGTCGTCGAGACCGACATCGGCCTGGTCGGCTTCGAGTGCGCGCCCTGGTACACCGCCGACATGCTCGCCGAGCTGCGCCGCATGGCCGCCGAGAAGGGCGGCTTCCCGGTGCTGGCGTCGTCGCACGTGCACGGCTACGGCGCGCTGTGGCAGCTGCAGCAGGAGCTCGAGCCGCGGGTCGTGTGCGTCAACGTGCACGACCTCGTCTGGACCAAGGCCTTCCGGGTCACCTGGCCGGCCGACGACGTCCTCACCCTGGCTCCCGACCTCACCCTGCACCGCACCGGCGGCCACTTCCCCGGGCACTCGGTGCTGCACGACGCCCGCCGCGGGATCCTGTTCTGCGGCGACTCGCTCAAGGTCGACCTGTCCCCCGACGGCGACCCGGTGGCCCTGAGCGCGCACAAGGCGTTCCACGCGCAGATCCCGCTGTCGCACGGGGAGCTGCGGGAGATGCTCGCCGTCGTCGCCGAGCTCGACTTCGAGGTCGTCGCGACGCCGTTCGAGATGGTCCCGGGCATCACCACCGACACCGTTGTCCACCTGGTGCAGCGGCTGCTGTCCGGACCGCCGGACGCCGCGCCCGTGCCGCTGGAGGAGCTGTGACGACGACGGAGGTCACGCCGTCGCAGCGGTACCGCGACTCCTTCCCCACCCCGGTCGAGGACTTCGCGATCGAGGGCATCGACGTCCTCGACGTGCCGCTGCACTCGGCCGTGCTGCCGCCGTCGGAGCGGCACCCGGGCGGCAGCGGGCTCGGGTACGGCGCCACCCGCGAGGAGGCCCGCACCGGCGCGATGGGCGAGATGGCCGAGATGGCGCTGTCGCTGCGGGCGCACCAGGGGGTGCAGCGGGAGGAGGGCTCGTACGCGGAGGTGACCCGCCGCCACGGCCGCGACCGCGTCGCCGACCCGCGCACGCTGTGCCTGGAGGCGGGCAGCCCCTACGACGACGACCGGCCGCTGCAGTGGCTGCCGATGACCCGCCTGCGCGACGGCGAGACGGTGCTCGTGCCCGCGGAGCTGGTCGCCTCGGCGCCCGACGACCTGCCCGGCGCCCCGCCGCCCGGCGGCTGGCTGACCACGGTCGTCACCAACGGGCAGGGCGCGGCGTTCGACGCCGACCGGGCGGTCACCCACGCGCTGCTGGAGGTGCTGCAGCGCGACGGCAACGCGACGGCGTTCCGGGCGATGGACCGCGGCGTCGTCGTCGACCTGGCCGGGCTCACCGACCCCGACGCGCTGGCGCTGCTCGGCCGGCTCGACGCCGCGGGCATCGACGTCGTCGTGAAGCTCGCCGCGACGGACTTCGGCGTCGTCGACGTCTACGCCGTCGGCTGCTCGCGGGACGGGTCGGAGCCGGTGCCGGTCATGGCGACGGCGTGCGGCGAGGCGGCCCACCCCGACCGGGACACCGCCGTCCGCAAGGCGCTGCACGAGTTCGCCTCGGCCCGCAGCCGCAAGGCGTTCATGCACGGGCCCTTCGACGTCGTGCTGCCCGCGACGCCGCCGGGCTACCTGGAGCACTGGCGCACCGGGCACCCCCCGGAACGGCTGGTCGAGGAGGACCGCGCGCTGCAGGCGATGCTCGACTGGACCCGGATGGGCACCGCCGCGCTGGTCGACCTGCTGCAGGACACCGTGCTCTCCCGCCGGTCCACCGTGGCGCTGGCCGACCTGCCCACCTGGTCCGGGGAGGACCTGCACGCGCACGTCACCGGCGCGGTGCAGGCCGCCGGGCACGACGTGCTGGTCGAGCTGCAGCCCTCCGAGGGCGACGCGGTCGCGGCGAAGGTGCTGGTGACCGGCCTGGAGGTGGAGACGATGTCCTACGGCCGGATCGGCGAGCGCGGCGTGCGCCGGCTGATCGAGCACGACGAGGGCCTGGCGGTCGTGGGCGGCGACCCGGGCGGTTGGGCGCGGGTGCACCTGACCGCCGAGGCCGAGGAGCGCCTGGGCGGGCCGGCCTGGTTCGACCGGGCCGGCGCCGACCGGCGGGTCGGTGCGCTGTACGCCCTGTACCGCGAGCCGGGCCGGCACGTGGTCGCGGAGGTCCTCGAGAGGTGACGGCCCTCCGGTACGCCTACAACACCAACGGGCTGACCTCGCACCGGCTGTCGGACGCGCTGCCGTTCCTCGCCGACTGCGGCTACGCCGGGGTGGCGCTCACCCTCGACGTCGTCCACCTCGACCCGTTCGCCGACGACGCGTTCTCCCAGGCCGAGCGGGTGCGGGCGCGGTGCGACGAGCTGGGCCTGGGCGTGGTGGTGGAGACCGGCGCCCGGTTCCTGCTCGACCCGCGGGTCAAGCACGAGCCGACGCTGGTCACCGCCTCCGCGGAGGGCCGCGCGCGGCGGCTGGCCTACCTGCGGCTGGCCTGCGACCTCGCCGGCGTGCTCGGGGCGGAGGCGGTGAGCTTCTGGGCCGGCGTGCCGCGGCCGGGCGTGGACCGCGACGCCGCCTGGGGCTGGCTGGTCGACGGCGTGCGGGCGCTGGTCGACAGCCACGGCGGGCGCTCCTACGCCCTCGCCGTCGAGCCGGAGCCCGGGATGCTGGTCGAGGACTGCGACGGCTGGGCCCGGCTGGCCGCCGAGGCGCCGGGGATCGCGCTGGCGCTGGACACCGGGCACTGCGTCGTCGCCGGGGCGTACGCGCCGGAGGAGGCGGTGACCCGGTTCGCGCCGCACCTGGGCACGGTCGCCGTCGAGGGGATGCGCCGCGGCGTGCACGACCACCTGCCGCTCGACGAGGGCGACGTCGACCTGCCGGCGGTGCTGCGGGCGCTGCGCGAGGCGTCGTTCGGCCGGCTGGTGACCCTGGAGCTGTCCCGCGACGGGCACCGGGCGCACGAGATGGTGCCGCGGTCGATCGAGACCCTCCGCCGGGCGGAGGCGGCCGCGTGAGGATCTGCTTCGTCAGCCGCCGCTACTGGCCCGCGGTCAGCGGGATGAGCGTCTACGCGGAGAACCTGCTGCGCGAGCTGGTCGCGCTCGGCCACGAGGTGGTGCTGGTCAGCCAGTACCGCGACGACGAGGCCGGCACCCGCGTCTACGGCGGCGGCCCGCCCCCGCCCGGCCGCGTGCCCGCGGGCGTCGAGGTGCGCGCGCTGCCCAGCCGCGGCGAGACCGTCGTCCCCGCCGACTGGGAGGGCGACGTCGCGGAGATCGTCCGCACGGTGCTCGAGCTGCACGCGCAGCGCCCGTTCGACGTGCTGCACGCCCAGTACGGCTACCCGCCGGGCCTGGCGGTGCTCGCCGCCGCGCGGGAGACCGGGCTGCCGGCGGTGGTGAGCATCCAGGGCGGCGACGGGCACTGGGTGGGCACCTGCTGCACCACCCACGCGCACGCGATGCGCGCCGTCGTCGACGCCTCGAACGCCGTGCTCATCGGCAGCGCCAGCTTCCGCGACGAGGTGGTCGGCAACCTGGGCTCGGACCCGGCCCGGTTCACGATCGTCCCGGGCGCCACCGACACCCGACGGTTCTCCCCGGCCGAGCGGCCGCTCGGCTCGCTGCAGGACCCGCCGGTGCTGCTGTTCCACGGCCGCGTCGACCGCCGCAAGGGCGTGCTGGACCTGCTCGAGGCGCTGCCCGGCGGGGTGCGGCTGGTGGTCTCCGGCATCGGCCCCGACCTCGACGAGGCGAGGGCCCGCGCCGACGGGCGGACGACGTTCCTCGGCTACGTCCCACCCGACGAGGCGCCCGCGGTGTACCGCCGCGCCGACGTCTTCGTCAGCCCCACCTACAGCGAGGGGTTCTCCAACACGCTGCTCGAGGCGATGGCCAGCGGGCTGCCCACGGTGAGCACCGACTCGGTCGGCGTCGTCGACTGCCTGCGCGACGGGGAGAACGGCCTGCTGCACACCCCGGGCGACGTCGCCGGGCTGCGCGCGGCGCTCGACCGGCTGCTGGCCGACGCCGCGCTGCGGGAGCGGCTGGCGACGACGGCGCTCGAGGAGGTGCGCCGGCTCTACTCGTGGCCGGTGCTGGCCGCCTCGATCGACGACGTCTACCGCTCGGTGGCGGGGACGCCCCCGTCGGCGGACTGGACGGTGCCGCCGGAGGTGGACCTCTCGTGCCGGTTCCGCTCCGCGGCGCACCTGCTGTGAACGTCACCGCCGTCAGCCCGCACCTCGACGACGCGGCGTTCTCCGTGGGCGGGACGCTGGCCGCGCTGGCCGACGCCGGGCACGCGGTCACCGTGGTCACCTGCTTCACCCGCAGCGTGCCCGACCCGGAGGGGTTCGCGCTGGCCTGCCAACTGGACAAGGGGCTGCCGGCCGACGTCGACTACATGGCCCTGCGGCGGGAGGAGGACGCCGCCGCGATGGCCGTGCTCGGCGCGACGCCGCTGCACCTGGACCTGCCCGAGGCGCCGCACCGGGGGTACGGGAGCGCCGCGGAGCTGTTCGCCGGCGCGCACGAGGACGACGACGTCTGGGAGGACGTGCGGGCGGCGCTGACCGGCCTGCCGGGCGACCTGTGGCTGGCCCCGCAGGCGCTGGGCGGGCACGTCGACCACCTGCAGGTGCTGCGCGCGGTCGCCGGCACCGGCCGGCCGGTGCTCTGGTGGCGGGACGCGCCCTACGTGCTGCGCGACCCCGCCGCCGTCCCGGGTCCCGACGTGCCCGCCGGGCTGGCCGCGCTCGAGCTGCCGCAGGACCTCGGCCGGCGCGCCGACGCCTGCGGCTGCTACGCGACCCAGCTCGGCTTCCAGTTCGGCGGCGCCGACGCGATGCGGGCGGCGCTGGCCGGGCTGCCCGAGGTGCTGATGGCCGACGCCGGCGCCCGGGAGCTCGCCCTCGGGACGGGATCCCCCGCCCGCTAGTGCTCTGCCCCGCCGGTGTGGGCAGAGCACGAGCGCTCAGGAGAGGCGCTGCTGCAGGTGGACGGTGACCTCCTGGCCCGCGGCGTCCTTGCCGATCGCGGCGCAGACGGCCTTGCGCAGGGGCAGCCAGTGCGGCCCCTGCCCCGAGGGCATGCAGGTGGCGGAGAAGGAGTGCCCGTCCACCGTGCCGGCCACCTTCACCGCCTTGCGGGTGCCGAACAGCTCGGCCGAGCCGGGCACGGTGACGAAGGTCGGGAACGCGCCGTCCTTCTCCAGGGGCGCGGTGAACGTGGCGTCGAGGGAGTCCATGCTGCCTCCGACCGCGGGGACGGCCGGGACTCATCGGTGACGACACGCCTTGTCCGGCGGGGAGCGCGGCTGCCACCGTTCCCCCAGCGGGGGTCGACGTCGCCACAGCGGGAGGGGCCATGACCGACGAGCCCGTCGTCGTCTACCACAAGCCGGGGTGCCCGTACTCGACGAAGCTGCGGGCGAAGATGCGCCTGACCCGGCTGCCGCACCGCTCCGTCCGCTTCGCCGACGACCCGGAGGCGGCCGCGGAGGTCCGGTCCCGGCACCCGCAGGGCTGGGAGGTCTCCCCCACCGTCGTCGTCCGCGGGCGGTACCTGACCAACCCCTCGCTGCGCGAGGTCCGCGAGGCGATGCGCTCCTGAGGACGGCGCGGGACTCGGCGCGCCGGACCGATGACTCCGCCGTACGCGGCCGGTCTCCCCGTCGACGCCGATCCGAGGAGGCAGACGTGGACGAGCTCCGCACCACCCCGCGGCAGGGCCCCGTGCCCGGCGCGCGGCCCGACGGCCGGCGCGCGTGGTGAGCGCCGCCCGCGTCGCCGCCGCGGCCGGCGCGTCGTTCGCCGCGAGCTCCGCCTGGTACACCGCCTTCGGTGAGCGGCTGGCCCGCCTCGACGAGGCCTACGCCGGGCCGGGCCCGTCGCCGGCGGTCGTCGCACCGGTGGAGCTGGTCCGCAGCGGCGTCGTCGCCACCGCCGTCTCGGCGCTCGCCGACCGGCTCCCGGTGCGCGGCCCGCGGCAGGCGCTGGTGCTGGGCGCCGGCCTGTGGGCCGCCTTCCCGGTGGTGCTGCTGACCGGGTCGGTGGTGCACGAGAGGGTGCCCTGGCAGCAGGCGGCGATCCACGCCGGTGACTGGCTGGTCAAGCTGCTGCTGGTCTCGTCGATCGTCGGGCGCCGGTCCCGTTGAGCGTGTGCGCCGGCGCCGCGTCCCCGCCGGGAGGACGCGGCGCCGGCGCACACCGTCAGTCGGTCCAGATCCCGCCGTCCACGAGAGCCACAGCGCTGTCGAGGATGCTGTCGCTGCTGTCCGCCGCGGCGATGCGCACCGTCACCGGCTGCCCGGGTGTCACGGGGACGGAGCAGGTCAGGGGGACCGTCAGGCCGTCCATGCTGGTGGCATAGCCGGCAGCGCCGTTCTGGTTGTCGACGTAGTGGTCCGCGTGGGACCACGGGTTGACGGTGTTCACCGACACGGGGGTGGACGTGCCGGGAACGGTCGCACAGTTGACGCCGTCGACGAAGACACCCATCACGTCGTTGAACGGGCTGCCCACGTACTCGGGGTACTCCTCGCTGGCGAAGACGTACCGCACGTGGAGGGTGTCCCCGGTCGGGACGAGGGTCACCTGGTAGTACGCGGCGTCGTAGGTCGGACGGCCGGACATGGCGCTGAGCATCTCGTCACCCGGCGCGCCGAGGCCCGTGCTGGCGAAGTCCCCGGGTGCTCCGACGGCGTGCGCCATCACGCCGGTGCTCAACACCCAGGTCTTCTGCCCCGGCACGAAGCCCTCGACGTGCCCCCACTGGTCGGCGCTGCCTCCGACCGAGTCACCGACCTTCGTCACTCCCGGGCCGAGCAGTGTCGTCCCCGGGTCGACCGCCGGCGCCTCGTCGCAGCCGCTCGGCAGGTGCCACGGCGAGCCGGGGTACTGGAAGGTCCTCTGCAGTGCCTCGGGGGAGACCGTGCGCGACGCACTCCACGACCCGAGCCACGCCTTCGCCGTGACGTGCACGCCGAGAGTGAGGGCGGCACTCGCCTCCACGCACGCGTTGAACCGGCCGTGACCCACCGAGAACTCCGGACGGAAGGAGGCGTCCAGGGGCTTGAGCTCCCCGCCCACCCCGGCGACGACACCGGCGCCCTCGCTCGCGGCGCCGGGCCCGACGAGGACGTCGCCACCGAGCTGGAGCCGGACCTCCCCGTTGGCCTCCGCGACGGGGGTCAGCGGAGTCGCGTGGTGGACCGGGCTCCCGGTGAACGACGAGCCCGACGTCGCGCCGAAGTGCCCGGCGACGCGGAAGCCGGCACGCGCGCTCACGCCGATGTCCCGGATCCTGACCTCGCCGGTCACGGTGATCTCCACGGTGGGCGTGAAGACGAAGGCCAGCGGCACGGGGTACGCGGACAGGCTCCTCTTGTAGTCGGGGAGGTCGAGGCCGCAGGTCACCGTCCGGCTCGTCGCCACCGCCACGGCGGCGGTGACGTCGGCGTACAGCTCCATGTCGAGGCTGGCTCCGGTGGGGACGTCGACCCCGAGGACGCGGTACTTGTCCACGTGCGCCGAGAACCGACCGCCGAGCGAGACGGAGGGAGAGAACTCGACGGAGGCTTCGCTCGCGTCGTCGCAGTCCACGCCGACTGCTGCGACCGCCGCCCCTGCAGCGATCTGCGCCCCGGCGGCCGGGGCGGCCCGGGCTGCCGCCTCCTCCCGCTGCTCCCTCGACGGCGGCTGCCCGCCGGACTGGCCGGAGGACGGCGCGGCCGCGGCAGCGGCGACGCCACCGCCGTCGTCGCCCCCACCGGCGATGTCCGGGACGTCCAGCGCGTAGTAGTCGAAGGCGTCCGCGAGTCCGCCCGCGGCGAGCCGCAGCCGCCGCCCGTCGGTCCCCACCTCCTGCACCGTCCCGAGGAAGCCTCCCGGCAGCACGTCGGAGACGGGGAGGACCACGGCCGTCCCGGGGGCCGGCGTCGTCACCTGGTCGGCCAGGACCACCGTCACCCCGTCACCGGTGGTGGCGGCGCTCACGACGTCCTGGGCGGTCGCCAGGAGGGTCCCCGGGGAGGCGACGAAGGTGGCGTCGTCCGCCGCCCCGGACGGGGTGCCCACGACGACGGTGACGGGAGGTGTCCAGCCCTGGGCGACGCGCTCGGTCAGCGAGTAGGCGTACTGGCGACCGGGTTCCAGACCTTCGTCGACCGCCGTCGCCCCCCTCGTGACCAGCAGCGTCCCCTGACCCTCGTTCGGCGCGCTCGTCCCGTCCAGCAGCACGCGCCGGACCTTGACCGTGGTACCGCCCGGCGCCGTCCAGGCGAGGGCGACCGAGGACGGGCCGACGTCGGTCACGTGGAGGTCGCGCACCACCCCGGCCGCCGCGTAGGTGACCGCCACGGTCGCCGCGACCCCGGACCGGACGGTGACCGTCGGCCTCGCTGCCGTCCCGACGTACAGGCGTCCGGCGGAGACGACCGGCTGCGGCTCCACCCGCACCGTGCCCGGGGCGGTCGGGACGGTCACGGTGCTCGACGTCCCCGCCGCTGCCTTGGAGGCGACGGACCGCTCCCTGCTCCCGACGAGGAGGACGCTCGCCGGCACCCCGTGCGGTGTCCGGATCGAGACCGCGAGCGTGCCCGGGGGTCCCGCGCTGGGCCCCGCCACCGCCACCGACGGCGGCAGTGAGAGGACGACGAGGAGACTCGTCAGGACAGCCAGCACGACGTTCCGGGCACTCGCCACTACTCACCCCGTGTGATCGTGATCACCTGATCTGGTGACCATCGGAGGGGACCGTAGTGAGCCGTGATCACCGTCACAAGACGCGCGGACATCCCGATTCGGTCACGGTGGGGAACCTCGCCACCGCACCCCGTCAGCCCGTACGAGCGACCGCGGACACGCGTGCCGAGCGTCGTCGCAGGCCGGTCGCCGGCGCGTGCACGGGGTCGGTTGGGCCCGAGGTCGCGGGGTAGGGGCGGTCGGACGCGGCCGAGCCGGGCCAGCAGGGTCCGGCCACGAGGTGGGGAGACAGCCATGACACTGCCCGAACGGGAACAGGTGATCGACTGGATCGGCAAGCCGGTCGTGGACCGCGACGGCAACGAGATCGGCACGGTGACGCACCTGCTCGCCGACGAGGACACCGGCCGTCCCGAGTGGCTCTACGCCGAGCACGCCGGCGCCACCGTCGTCGTCCCGCTGGTGGGTGCCACCGGGGACGGCGGGCGGGTGCAGGTGACCGTCGAGCGCGGCCTGGTCGACGGCGCCCCCCGGTACGGCGAGAGCCGCGAGCTGACCACCGACCAGGAAGAGGCGCTCTACCGCCACTACGGGATCCCCGCGACGACGGCGACCTCCGACACGCTGCTCCCGGCGGAGGGCGCCGAGCCGGCGGCCACCACGACGGCCGAGCCCACCCCGACCCTGCCCACGGTCGACGAGGAGGCGCTGCCGCCGACGCCGCCGCCCCCCGTGGCCCAGCCCGGCGACCGCGACTTCGGCCGGGCGGAGGACACCTCGGGCGGCGGGACCGGCCGCATCGCCGCCGCGGCGGCGGCGCTGCTGGCCGCCGGCGCGGTCGGCTTCTCGCTGGTCCGCCGCCGGCGGCAGCCCACCGTCCGGCTCTCCCGCAGCGCCCGGCGGGCCCGGGTCAAGGCCTCCCGCACGGCCTCGCGCACGGCCGGCCGCTCGGCGGCGAAGGCCGCGAAGGCCGGCCGCCGCGCCCGTCGCCGGGCGAAGGCGGCCCCGGTCGCCGGCCGGGCCCGGCTGCAGCAGTTCGCCGCCGGGGTGGCGCCGGTGGTGCTCAGCGCCACCGAGCAGGCGCGCGAGGCGGCCCGCGCGGGCGCGGCCGGGGTCGCCCCGGCCGTGAGCACCGCCGCCCAGCAGGTCCTCGGCGTCACCCGCGGTGGTGCGACGGCGGCCGGCCCGGTCGCGTCCGCCGCCGCCGCGCAGGTGCTCGGGGCCACCCGCCGGGGCGCGCTGGCGGTCGCCCCGCTGCTGGCCGGCACGGGCGCCGCGGTGCGGCAGGCGGTCGACGAGGGCGCCGTCGTGGCCCGCCAGGCGCTCCTCACCGGCGGCGAGCTGGCCACCACCGCGGTGTCCCGGGTCGCCGAGGCCGGGGCCGAGCTGGGCCAGACCGGGCTGCGGGCCGCGATGCGCGCCGAGCGCGCCGTCGGGGCGGTGCCCGAGGAGGTCGCCGAGGCCGGTCACCGGCTGAAGAAGAAGGGCCGGCGGATCGTGCGCCTGACCACGTTCGGGCTGGGCGCGGGCACCGGGTACGTGGTGGGCGCCGGCTACGGCGACTACGCGCAGATCCAGCGCGCCGCCGGCCGGCTCACCGGCCGCGTCACCGGCCAGGCCTGACCGCAGCCGGGGGGGGGGGGGGGGGGGGGCGGGGGGGGCGCGCGCGGGGGGGCCGGGGGGGGCGGGGGGGGGCGGGGCGCGGG